>JAPXNP010000466.1:0-2505 GCA_033811955.1 Acidobacteriota bacterium | reverse complement strand
CCCAACCGCCAGGGCCAACGTTCCCTTACAGAAGTCTCGACGATGGGTAGCACTTCGCTCTTCTTCTTGCATCGCTCACCTCCGGTACGCAATGTTACGCCAAGCGGCGGAATCCGACTAGGGTCAAATCGGGTTTTCGGCGAACTCTTTTGTCGAAAAATGCAAGGAAGGCGCTTAAGTTGGTTGCCGGAATCAATTCTCTGAAAGGCGGAGCCGTCAGACATTGCCCGGTTTCGAAAACCAGGTCGGCTGATAGGGCCCGGTGGACCCGTCGATTTCAGCCCTGCAACGTACAGCCGGCAACTCATAGCAACTGCAATGGATTGAGAGAATCGCGGGCGAACGGCTCTCCTACGAGACCGCCCACAGCCGTCGGGACTTTGTCATCGGCGTACGCGGTACCCTGCCGCCGTGCGCGGTACGCGCAGCCCTACACCGGGCACGTCATACGCGGCGGAAAGCGAGCGGCTCAGCCCCGAGCCGGCTTGCCTCCCGCGAGTTGGCGACACTGTAGGTAAATCTCTCCGTGGGCTACAATGGGCTCGTGGGCTGGACGAAGATACGGGTCTTCCCCTCGCGACTGGAAGCCGAAGCCGTCGGGAACGCGCTTGAGAACCAGGGGATTCCCGTGCTGATGAAGGGAGACGATCTCGGCATCTTCGGACCCGGCCATTCCTGGGCTACACCACAAGGAGTCTCGCTCTGGGTACCTACGGAGCATTTGGAGGAAGTACGGGAACTGCTGAGCTGCCTGTTTCCTCCCTCCGAAGGTCCGGAAGACGCGTAGGATTTCGCCCGGCGGCTCGCCCTTCCAAGAGTGGCTCGGGCAAGCTCTGAATCGCAGACGGTTCGGAGGGCGTCCTTTATTACTTGACTGAAGGTTGTCGACCTTAAACATCCACGCAAGTAGGAGGTGTCCGATGCGTCCGTCAGACCTAGGTTGGGTGAAAACGCTTCCGGGCCTGGACTTGGCAGGAGCCGAGGAACGGGTGAAGGCGGCACTCAAGGAGGAGGGCTTCGGGGTTCTGACCCGAATCGATGTCGCCGAGACGCTAAGGCAGAAACTGGGCGTACACTTCAAACCCTACGTCATTCTCGGTGTTTGCAATCCCGAGGTGGCTCACCAGGTTCTAAGTCATGATGACGCCGCCGGCTTATTGCTACCGTGCAACGTCGTGTTGACCGAGGAACCGGAGGGCGTCCAGGTGGCGCTGGCGCGGCCGCAGGCCATGTTCCGCATGGTGGGCTCGGCCGAGTCGGTGCCGGCTGTTGAAGAAGCCGAAGCGAAGATCCGGCGCGTCTTTGAGCGCTTGTAGGACTTACAGGGAAAAGGAGGGCTTATGGATACGACTGCGAAGTTCAGGGTCTGGGCCGCTATGAGCCCGAAGGCGTCATTGACCCCGTGGGAGTTCGAGCCGCCGCCGCTGCGCCCCTTCGATTGCCGGGTGGCGGTACTGGCTTGCGGCATTTGTCACTCGGATATCCACATGATTGACAACGACTGGGGGATGTCCACCTATCCGTTGGTCCCCGGACACGAAGTCGTGGGTCGGGTGACCGAGGTAGGCTCCGCGGTGGAGCACTTGAAAGCGGGCGACCGCGTCGGTATCGGATGGCAAAGCGGTTCCTGCCTGCAATGTCCCGATTGCCTGGCCGGGAACGAGAACCTGTGCGATCAGAACCGGGCCCTCATCGTCCACGGTCGAGGTGGATTCGGTGATTATGTTCAGCTGGACTCCCGCTTCGTGTTTCCGCTCCCGGCGGAGTTGCCGACGGAATCCGCCGGTCCGTTGCTGTGCGGCGGCGCAACCGTCTACAGCGCCTTGCGGAACGCCGGCATGACGTCGGGACAGGACATCGGTGTCATCGGGATGGGTGGTCTGGGACATTTGGCCATTCTGTTCGCTTCCCGGCTGGGCAATCGGGTCACGGTCTTCACGACCACCCCGGAAAAGGCGGAACAGGCAAGAGACCTGGGGGCTCATCACGCCCTGGTCCAACCGGCGGGGAAGGAAGCTCCGAAACCCGAACGGAAGCTCCAGATTCTCCTGAGCACCGCACCGGCGCCTCTCGACTGGTCGGGATATCTGGCGTGGTTGGACTCCGACGGCACGTTGGCGTTGGTGGCCGGTTCCGCGGAGCCGATCCGGGTCTCTTTCTGGGATCTGCTGGGAAAGCGCCGCCGGATTATGGCCTCGCCGATCGGCGGGCGGAGCATTCTGACGGAGATGCTGAATGTAGCCGCCGGCTACGGCGTCCTGCCCAAAGTGGAGACATATGGTATGAAAGAGGTGAATCGAGCGGTGGAGAGAGTCCGGCATAATCAGGTGCGTTACCGGGCCGTGCTGTTGGCCGAATAGACAAGCATCGATCCGGCCTCGGGCCGGAGGGCTTTTCTGAGCCGTACAGCCCGCAGCAGGCGTGGGAGCGCCCTTCCGGTGAATCTCCGTTCCGGACGTCCGTTGTCTTGCTTATCGCCGAATTCGGCGTCCGCCGGAAGCGATC
>JAPXNP010000465.1:0-2520 GCA_033811955.1 Acidobacteriota bacterium | reverse complement strand
AAACTTTCGTCCTGGATTTTGCAAGGATGATGGTCGGGGCGAGAGGATTTGAACCTCCGACCTCACGGTCCCGAACCGTGCGCGCTACCAGCCTGCGCCACGCCCCGACGATTCTCCGTCGCTACACCGATCGGATAAGCCGGTACTACATAGCATACTTCAACACGACAAATCCACCCAACAAAAGGGCGGTAAACACCCAAGTCAGCCAATTGAAGTACCGCTCAATGAAATCACGGATTTGCGGACCGTTCCACCAGATCAGCGCGGCAACCAGAAGAAAGCGGGCGGCCCTACTCACTAAAGCCGCCCCTAGGAACGTCGAGAAATTCAACTCAAACACGCCGGCGGCGATCGTAAAGACCTTAAAGGGGATCGGAGTGAAACCGGCCACCATGACCGCAAGCACGTCCCAGGTTTGATAAAGCTCTTGGACCTGAGCGTATCGGCTCATAGCACCGTAGAACTCAAGGATCGGGCGGCCCGCCACTTCGAAGAAGTTCAAGCCGATCCAGTAACCGGCGGCGGCACCGGCGATGGAACCGACGCTACACACTACTGCATACCACAGAGACCGGCCCGGTTTCCCAAGGCACAAAGCAATGAGCAGGACGTCCGGAGGAATGGGGAAAAAAGAAGCCTCGGCGAACGCCAAGACTAAAAGCGCCCAAGCGGCCCAAGGAGAGTCGGCCCAGCTCAACACCCAGTGATAAAGACGGCGGATCCAACCGAAGCCTCGGATTGCCTGTTTCTGCTCCACCAGCGTCGTATTCACGTCGGGTGGCGATTATATCGGAGCCGGGGGCGGTGGAATGCCAACCTTCCCCTCACGCCCCGGCTGCAACATTCCCCTGGGAACGTTCGCAGCGTTTCACCCTTAAGTGCGGCCCACGCTCAAACGAGCCCCCAGCCGCCGTCATCGGAGTGGCCAGGGCACATTCGGTCGTGCCCTCCTTTCGTTGTCGTCACCCGCAGCCGGCGAATCAGCCGCGACTGCCAAGACAGGTTTTCGTCGCGGTTCCTTGGACAGCCGGGACGGTCTCGGTGGAGCGCAGGCGTCTCGCCGGCGACCATGGTTCGGCGGTTCTCTCGCGGTCGCGTTGACGGCCGAGACAGCTGTCCTCCGGGCCGAGCTTCCCTCGACAGCCGACAGGGTAACTCGAGGTGGAAAGCAGCTAGACGCTGATACCCAGCGGATCGAGCAGACGGATCAAGTCCTCCCCTGAAGCGGGAATCGAGGCTGCTATCCGAGAAGCGTTATCCCGAATCCAGCCGTCCGCATGGGGATCTACCTTGGGATTGCTGACTCGTTCCACCAGCTGCCGCCACATCCGCCGCCGGTGCTCACCATAGGCACCGACTTCATCAAGGGAAGCTCCCTTGTGAACGATCTTGGCGATTCTTTCAGCCAGCTCGGCTCCCTCCTGGAAACCTAAGTTCATGCTATGCACGGCCATGGGTAAAGCGAGATGCGCCGCATCCCCGGCCAGCCAGACGCGATTCTTGCCGAAGGAGTCTGCAAGGCGCTGCTCGAAGCGGACCACCGTCGACCAATACATCTCCGCAATATGAACGTGAAACCAGGGAGCCCGTTGACTGACCAGCTCCGCCAGCTTGTCCTCCGCCACGTAAGGGTAGGCTTCGTCTCGGAAGTGTACGAACAACCGATTCTTCAGCCGAGGATCCACACTCCGGTCGAACTCGGGCAGCTCAAAACCCCAGCGCATCCGCCCCTTAGTCAAGGGCCAGAACACGCTGGCACTGTCCCGCTCGAGAACCACCGAAAGTTCGCGCGACGTCGGTCCCACACTGCCGAACTCGAAGACTGCAAACGTCGCGGCTGCACCCACGGAAGGAAACTCGATCCCCAAGCTGCGCCGGACCAAGGAGCCATTTCCGTCGGCTCCGATCAGGAAGGAAGCACGCAGGGAAAGGGTGGCCTCCACCACTGCCGCGGGTTGCCCGACGGCATATCCGGTCGATTCCTCGGTCAACCGATCTACGCGCAAATCGACCCCGTCGGCGCCTTGCTCAAAAGCGCTCAGACGGTGACCCCAAAACACCTTCCCTCCCGCCTGCTCCACCGCGGCCGCCAGCAACCTTTCCAGCTCATTCTCCGGCAGAATCAGGACATAAGCATGCAAACCGTCCAGCCCGGTATAGGAGAGTTCCGCCTGTCGACGGCCCTCACCGTAAAAGCTCTGTTCTTCTACGAGGTTGGCGCGGCCAAGAATCTCCGGTTCTATGCCGAGCGAATCGAACAGCCGTGACGAAGCCGGGTGAAGCGCAAGGGCGTAACTCCGTGCCGGAGGGCGCCACTGCTCTTCCAGGACGGCCGTAACCAAGCCCTTGCGGGCGGCCGCCAAACCCGCCAGCAGACCTACCGGTCCGCCTCCAGCCACCACGACATCAAAGTGAAATCGCCCAGACATAGTTCCTCCCCACCTCAGTCGAACCTCAGGCCACCAAACCCCTCCCTCTAAGCCGCCCGTTGTCGGTTTAGTGTACCGTCCCACCCCC
>JAPXNP010000464.1:0-2522 GCA_033811955.1 Acidobacteriota bacterium | reverse complement strand
TCATCGGCCTCATCAAGGTCGGAGGATGGGCGAACGTAGTCGAAATCGTCGGCCCGGAAAAGCTCAACATGTTTCCTCCGCTGGATTCGGAGTTTCCTTGGCTCGGGCTACTGATGGCCTCTCCCATCGTTGGAATCTGGTACTGGTGTACGGATCAGTGCATCGTGCAACGAACTCTGGCGGCCAAAGACGAAAAGAACGCACGTCGAGGAGCCATCTGGGCGGCTTATCTCAAGCTTTCACCGTTCTTCATTTTCCTGATTCCTGGGATCATCGCGGCCGCTTTGCTGGAAAAAGGGGTAATTCAATTCGACGTGGCCGATCAGGCGTTCCCGACCATGGTGAGAGCTCTCCTGCCGGTGGGCTTGCGAGGCCTTGTCGCCGGAGGTCTTCTGGCGGCGCTGATGAGTTCGCTGGCGGCGGTTTTCAACGGCTGCTCGACTCTCTTCACCATGGACATCTACCGCAAACTGCACCCGGGCGCCACCCAAAAGACCTTGGTTCGGGTCGGAAGGCTTGCGACGATGGTCATGGTGGGGTTGGGAATTCTTTGGATTCCAATTCTGCGGGGCTTTTCGGCCTCACTCTACCAATACCTGCAAAACGTGCAGGCCTACATTGCTCCACCCATCACCGCCGTGTTTCTTTTGGGCATATTCTGGCGGCGGATCAATGGGGCGGGTGCCCTCAGCGCCCTGGTGGCCGGGTTCTTGGTGGGCATGTCCAAGCTCCTGGCGGAGGTGTTTCGGGAAAGCTTGAGCGGAGTGGCTCTTTGGTATGCCGACGTGAACTTCCTTTACTTTGCTCCGTTCCTGTTCGCTTTCTCGATCGCGGTGATGTTGGTGGTAAGCCTGCTGACCGAAGAACCCCCCGTGGAGAAACTGAAGGGTCTTACCTACAGCACCACGGTGGCCGAAGACAAGATGAAATCTCGGTCCAGTTGGAACTGGGTGGACGTGGTTCACACCGTCATCATCCTCAGCATTATTGCTGCGGTGATGATCTACTTCTCTCCCCTGGGTGTGGGTGGGTAAGTGGAAGCCGCGAATCCGCAGAAGAAGGTGGGCCGGGGCCGGTGGACGTGGCCGGCCCTTCGCCGTTGCCTCACTCGCCGGAGCTTGACTCCCGGAAGGGCTTGGTCGCTTTCACCGTTCCGTCCTTGGTGAGAAGCCTGAGAATGAGCTCGTGCGGGGGCGCATTCCGGAAGTGCCGTAACTGAAAGGACGGGCAGCTTTTTGAGTAACGTACCTCCGTTCGGGCGGGGTGCATGATCTTTTCGATGCATGCCGCTCCGTTCGGACGGGGCCATCGGGCGTCTACCGCTTGGCCAACTGATCTTCCCCCCTGACCATGTCGGCTTCGTGAGCTTGGACGATCTCTTTTATCCGCTCAATGACCTCCGGATGTTGGGAAGAGATATCGTATTGCTCTTCCGGATCTTCTCCCAAATGGAATAGGAGCGGAGGATCGTGGTGGACTTCCTCTTCTCTCGTTCCGGTGTAGACCGGTTTGGTAATGAAATGCGCCTTGAACTGTCCATGGCGGACGGCGTAAAGCTTCGATTCCCGGTAGAAAAGCATGGTCCGGCGTGGGCTTTCCCCCGTGCCGAACAGGACGGGGGAGAGGTCGTATCCATCCATTTGTCGGTCTGTCGGAACGCTCACCCCGGCCAGGGAGCAGAACGTGTTCATGAGATCGAGGGTGGAACCCATCTCCAAAACGGTCCCGGGTCTGAGCCTCCCGGGCCACCAGAAGACGGTCGGTTCACGCATCCCGCCTTCCCAGGTAGTGCCTTTGCCCTCCCGCAGCAGACCTGCGGAGCCGCCGTGTTGGGCAAACGTCAGCCACGGCCCGTTGTCCGACGTGAAAACCACCAGTGTATTCTCCGCGATGCCCAACTCTTGCAGCCGTGCGACAACACGTCCGACTCCGTAGTCGATTTCCTCCACCACATCGCCGTATAAACCTCGCCGACTCTTGCCGAGAAAGTCGTCCGAGGCAAACAGGGGGACGTGGGGAAAGTTGTGCGCCAGGTAAAGGAAGAACGGCCGATCGCGGTTCTCTTCGATGAATCGAACGGCCTCGTCGGTGTAGCGTCGCGTGATCGTCCGCTGGTCAGCGGGACGCTCCACAATCGTAGCGTCGCGCATCAGCGGCACGTTGAAGTCTTCGATTCTGGGCTGCAGAAATACTTCCCTGACCGGACGTCCTGGGACTCGATCCATGTCGTTCGAGTAAGGGATACCGAAGTAAGAATCGAAGCCGTGCCGGGTGGGTAGATACGGAGGGAGGTGCCCTAAATGCCATTTGCCGATGCACGCGGTGGCGTAATCTCGAGTTTTCAGCGCTTCGGCGATGGTGATTTCGGAGGCGGGCAGCCCACCCTGGGAGTCGGAGTACAGCACCCGATGGACCGGACTCATCATTCCGTTGCGGACCGGCAGGCGTCCGGTGAGAAGGGCCGCCCGGCTCGGAGTGCACACGCTCGCGGCGGCGTAAAAGTTGGTCCACTTTTGGCCCTC
>JAPXNP010000463.1:0-2524 GCA_033811955.1 Acidobacteriota bacterium | reverse complement strand
AGGCTGTTGTTTCCTACTGGGGGGACGGCCTACGCAGGAGGGAACAGCGTTGGGATCGGTCGGACTGGGCGTGAATCTGGAATTTGCCAGGCATGACGACAAGCCGTTCGAATGGGCTGTCGAGAAGGCGGCCGAGCTCGGCTACGCATATGTGGAGCCGATGCTGCACTGGGGTCGCGAGCTGTTGAGCGAAGCCGGGTACTTCCACAGCGTCTCCATGCTGGACGACCCGCTACGCATCACACGGGCATGCAAAAGAGCCGGGGTTAAGCTTTCGGCGGTTTCCGCCCACTCACCCCTGTGTAAACCCGAAATCAGCACCGAATCCCAAATGGGAACAAAGAAGATGGGCCAAAGAGTGCCTCGAGGCGCGGAAACTGCGCGTCTAAGCTCAGGAGAGCTGGGAGAAGAGCACGTCGTGTGCGGTGCTTTATTCTTCTCGAACCTGGCAAGCAAAGGTGTGCTGGGTGTTTGTAGTCGGTCGCTTTCTTAGAGCCTTTCTTAAACAAGGAGCGAGCTTATTGTGCACGTTGTACGAAACTGCACAACAAGGCCGGCAGGAGTATTCCGGGCGCTCGTAGGGTTGAGTTTAGCTCTGGGTTTGCTGGGCGTTGCGCCGCTGGCGCAAGGGGTTACCGGGGTCATCCACGGGAGAGTCACTGATCCCAGCGGTGCAGCCGTTCCCGGAGTTTCAGTGACTGCCGTTGAGCAGAGTACCGGTCTGACTCGCACCACACTTAGTGGCGACACCGGGAACTACCGCTTCGATGCCCTACCTTCGGGTGTTTACAACATTTCGGCGGAAATGCCCGGGTTCAAGCGCTTTGAGCAGTTGGGAGTCCAAGTCTCGGTAGCGCAAGTCGTACGCGTGGACATTGACCTTCAACTCGGCGAGATTTCAGAATCCGTCACCGTTACCGGCGCCGGGTTGATGGTGGACACTAGAACGTCGGAAATTTCGGCCTTGGTTGACGATGAAAGGATTACCGAACTACCGCTGAGCGGTAGAAATGTAATTGAGTTTTCCAAGTTACTGCCCGGTGTTTCGACGGTTTCAGCACCTCAGGTCCAGATCGGAACCCGCAGTGGTCCTCAGTTATCGGTCCATGGTGGCCGGTCCAATCAAAACTATTTCACCCTGAACGGCGTTTATTTCAACAATCCGTCGCGGAATACGGGTCTGAATCCGCCGCCTCCGGATGCGGTCCAGGAGTTCCGAATCAAAACCAACAACTACGGGGCCGCCGAGGGGCGCAATTCTGGGGCGGTGGTGAGGGTTGTCACCCGTCGAGGAACAAACGATTTTCACGGCTCCGCCTGGGAGTTTCACCGTAACGACAACCTGAACGCCCGGAGCTTTTTCGAAGCCGAGAAGCGGGAACGGCTTCAGAACCAGTTCGGCGCGGCGGCAGGTGGTCCTATCGTAAAAGACAAGCTCTTTGTATTTGGGGCCTATGAAGGTTTTCGAGATCGGCCGCAAGCAGGAGAAACCGGCATGTTCCCTCCGACGCCCGCCGAGCGGAAAGGTGATTTTTCGGACCGCGCTCAACAGTTGGTGAATCCATACACGGGCGAACCGTTTCCCAACAACATGATCGATCCTTCGCTCTTTGACCCGGTAGCCGCGAGGTTGCTACAGGTCATTCCTCAACCCAACACCCCGAGCGGTCGCTACGTTGTGTCGGTTCCCAACCCGAACAACAACGATCTCTTCATGCTTCGCAACGACTGGGTGCTAAGCGAGGCTCATAATTTGTTTTGGCATTTCTATTGGAACAGAAACGAGCGTCCCATCCGCTTGGCCGGCAACGTTCCTGACTGGGGATCTTTTTCCACCGAGGCAAAGATTTACAACTTTGGTGTGAACCATATCTGGACAATCTCCCCCAACGTGGTCAATGAGGCAAGTTTCGGGTTTACCCGGACCGAGGAAGTGAACACTGCGTTGCAGAGCCGGAGTTTCCAGTCGATCGGCATCGATCTCCCGGAGTACCACATCGTGGGTTCGCCTATCTTCGACGTGGCCGGGAGATTCAACATGGGATCGACTGACGGGTTCACTAACGATTCGGACGGTTATAGCCTTAGCGAGTCGGTGTCTTGGATCAAGGGAGATCACACCATAAAATTCGGTGGCGAGTTCTTTCGGCTCACCTTTTTTCAGGGCTGGCTTCCGCCCGTGAGCTTCTCATTCCAAGGCCAGCGCTCCGGCGATCAGCTGCTGGATTTCCTCTTGGGTGCCTATTACAACGCGACTATCAACTATGGGCAGCATCGCAATGACACCATCCAGCCGTGGTACTGGAGCTTTTACTTTCAAGATGAATGGCAGGTCCATCCAAGGCTGACGCTGACGTTTGGCCTTCGCTATGAGTTGCCTTCTCCGTGGGAGGATAGGCGGGAGATCGCCCTTTCAACGGTGGCCTTTCCCCTCGACTCCTCGAACGTTACCCGCGCGCCGGTCCAGGATCCTCCCCCGGGGTACCTCTTCGCAAACTATGACCTACCGGCCGGCCTCGTGGAG
>JAPXNP010000462.1:0-2527 GCA_033811955.1 Acidobacteriota bacterium | reverse complement strand
GCGTGAGGAGACGGGACGGCGGATTGAGGCGGAGCGTCGGCCACGCGCTTTCGACTCTCTCCAAGATTTTGTTTTGCGTGTCCGACCCAACCGGAAGGAGGTGGCCACGCTGGCCCAAGTCGGAGCCCTGGGGGGGTTCGGTTCGGCACGACGGGAAGCTCTGTGGCAGGTGGAGAAGGCGGTGCGGTATGCCGGTCCCTTGCTCGATTCCTTGCCCGACGAGGAGGATATTTCGCCGTTGCGGGAAATGGGCGTGATCGAGAACCTTCTGGCCGATTACGAGGGCATGGGATTAACGACGGGTCCCCATCCGATGGCTTTGCATCGAGCTCGTCTTCGGGCGCAAGGTATGCCGGCGGCGCGCGATCTGGGAAAGCTCCCGGAGGGAAAGAGGGTGCGGGTGGCCGGATGGGTCATCGTCCGCCAGCGACCGGCGACGGCGAAGGGATTTCTCTTCTTGAGTTTGGAAGACGAGACGGGAATCATCAACGTAGTGATTCGTCCACCTTTGTTCGACCGTTACCGGATGCTGCTGATGACGGCGCCGTTCTTGGTGGTGGAAGGTACGTTGCAAAACCGAGAGAAGGTTGTCTCCGTGTTGGCTCATCGACTCACCGAATTCCCGGCCGTTCTTCCGGCGGCCGTTTCTCACGACTTCCACTGACGCCTCTACCGTGCAAGAAAACCGGCCAAGCCCGGTCGAGTTCTGTCGACAGTTTCCATCCGGAGGAACGACGCCGGGCCGACGCGCCCTCGTCGAAATTCGCTCGGCCCTTGCCACCAATGGACTTGAAGCAAAGACTCGCGGGTTCGGCGGTAGAAGATCACGTCGCAAGGGGAGGCCTACGTAGCCTACCTGGAGGGCTTCCACTCCAAAAATCAGGCGACGGTCCCGAGAAGCCCGAGGGTAGCAAAGGCGATGTCTTGCTACGGCGACAGTTTCCTTCGTCGGCACTGCAAGGTACTCTATGGCCATGGCGTTCCCGCGTATCGTGGTTCAGAACATAAAACCCTGGACGGGATTTGAAGGCTACCCTCTCCACTGGGATGTTCGGCGTCCCTTCTTTGTTTCGGCCGAGGTTCTCAGCGCCGACCGCGAGGTGGTACGTGCCGATCTGCTGTATCGGGCTTTCGAGAGTGAATCCTGGCTGAGAGTCCCGATGGAAGAAGCAACCGAGGGGTGGTACCGAGGAATGGTCCACTTCGAGAAGGCCGGCCTGTTTGAATTCACGGTGGAGGCGTGGACGGATCGGTTCTCTACGTGGTTACGCAAGTTCACCTCTCGCCGGCGGGAAGATGAAGGGCGGACGTTTTTGCTGCTGCGGGAACTTGAAACATTGGCGGGGGAGGCCGCACAAGCCGCTCGGGAACAGGATCGTGAGCAGTTGGAGGAATTCGCCGCATTTTTGCGCAGGGAGGAGCCGCTTCGGCTGAAGACCGCTCTGGCCCTAGATGAGGGTCTGGCGGAGTTGCTGAAGCGGTTGCTCCGGCCGCTGAACAAGGTGCCGGCGGAACCTGCAGCGAAAGTCCTGGTGGCGCCGGACGTGGTCGGAGGTAGCTCCTGGTTTGAACTCTTCGAAGAACCCGAGGCGCAGCAACCCGTGTTCGAGACCTGGGACAAGCAGGCGGAACGGGCTCGACGGTTGGGGTTTGACGTAGTCGGCTTGCCGGTGCTCCAGCCCGTGGGCGGACCGGCGGGCCAAAAGGACTCCGAGGCGAAGGAGACTCCGACCGGGGTGCCCCGCGCCGTCGGCACCGCCGACGCGGATCACCGGAGCCTGCGGGCCGAGCTGGGGACCCGGGAAGAGTTGGAGGCTTTTCTGACCGGGATTGCCGACAAAGGACTCCAACCCGCCTTGCAGCTTCCTCTCGCCTGCAGTCCGGGACACCCGTACCTGAAGAGCCACCCTGAGTGGTTCCAGAGGCACATTGACGGGGCCATTGTGGCGGAGGGAAATACTGCGGTACCGGGAGGAACGGCCCTTCGCTTCGACTTCGACGGCCCGTACGCCGCCGAACTGTGCCGTGAGTTGGTTGACGTGGTCGGCTTTTGGAGTGACCTTGGGATCCGGATCTTTCGCATTTTGTCGCCGGTGTCCGCACCGCTGGGCTTTTGGGACGGTCTGCTTGACGCTTTGCGCCGGCGTTGTCCCGAGGTCGCTTTCAGTGCGGAATGGGAGGTGGCGGCACCCTTGATCCGGAGGTTGGGTGCAGCCGGTTTTCATTGGAAGCCGGTGGACCTTCCGCATGCTTGGCAAACGGAACCATGGCTGCGATTGGCCGTCGAAATAGCGCCCGACGCGGTCCGGGAAGTGGCCTTAACGAAGGCCGACGGAGGCCCTTTCTTTTTTGTCGAAGTCGCCCTGGCGGCGGTGTTGTTTTCAACGTTTTGCGTTCCGGGAAAGACGGTGTGGGGCGGGACGGACGAAGCAGGAGTGGATCCTTGGAGCTGGTTGCGTCCCCTGTTGGATGCCCGGGCGCGGTATCCGGCGTTTTGGGAGGGGAGTGATATCAGACCGCTGGGCAC
>JAPXNP010000461.1:0-2530 GCA_033811955.1 Acidobacteriota bacterium | reverse complement strand
GCGATAAGGAGTCCGCCGTCCCGTATCCATGAAGCCAAACGCTCTGCAAAACCTGCTGGAAACGAAAGGGACCTTGCACTGGGTAACACCAGAGTGTTGTAGCCACCCAAATCGATTCGGTCGAGGCGATCGATATTCAATAGACTGACCGGTAATTCCTGTCGTTCGCTCAACACAAACCATGCGGCTCCCGCCGACGCGGCGGACACTCCCTCCCCCACCACGAGACCGATCCTCGGTGCAACCAAGGAATAACTCGAGGGTCCTCCAAGATCAGGACCCTCAGGCGTCAAGCCGCTGGACACCCCGACAAATGAGATCCCCACTTCGGAAGCGACGGTCTGGACGTTCGCCGCCAAGCCGGAATCCACTCCCGCGGATGCACGTGCCGGAATGACCACGCTGGGAGCGCCGAAGCGGCGCAGTTCATCCCCCACGCGACATACTACGGGCTCAAACAGTACCCGGGGACGGGCCCCCGCCGCCTGCAGGCGAGTCACGACCTCCAGCGTCCTCCAGTGAGATGCGTCCATCAGCCAGGCGTACGGCTGAGGATCTCCAGTGACTGAGCCGACGACAGGCTCTAACTCGCTCACCTTTTCACCCAACAGCTCTCCCGGATCACCCGTCCATTTGCCGGGTGTGACTCCAAATGCCAAAGGAAGAGTCCAGGTGGAAATGTCGTAGAACACCGCGTCACTGAAGTCGGTGACGCGCTGCATCAAGGCGTCGAGCAAGTAAGCTTGCCGTTGCCGGGTCGGCACCACCACCGAGCCGGCAGGAAGAAATCGACCGGCATCCACTTCCACCGGTTTCGCCAGCCGGTTCACGTCGATACCGTGCTGGAGGAGGACGTCAACCAACAGACGCCCCCTTCCCCCGCCGGCTTCCAGATCAAACAGCCAGGCGGTCGGATTGTCGGAAAGTTTGCCGGTCATTGCTTGCCGGAAGAAGTCCCGGTGAAATCGCAGGAGCTCCAATCTGAGAGAAACCGCTCCGTCCAGTGTAGACAAGGACGTAAGCAGAGGATTTAGAATCGTGTCCTCGTAAAGCAGCACCCCTTCTTCCGTGCGGCGCCTCAATCCGCGGGAACCGGCTTGCTCGAAAAGCATGCCGACCGCCCCTTGGATGTCGGGGTAGGTCGATCCTTTCCCATAGTAGAAATCGTCAAAGCTCTCTTCCGAAAAGTACAGACGTCCCAACCGATCCAAATATCGAGCGTGAAATCCGGCCATCTCTTCGGTCAGCTTCCGGTTTTCCGGGGGCGTCAGCGGATTGGTTTGCGAGGGTACACCCGGCTGAAAAAAGAACGTCGAGGTGCTTTCCATCTCGTGCATGTCGGCCACCACCTGCGGGCGCCAAGCATGATAGAGGCGTAACCGGGCTCGGGTTTCCCGCAATTGAGCCGGAAGCCAGTCGCGGTTTAGGTCGAACCAGTAGTGGTTTGTTCGGCCTCCGGGCCACGGCTCCAAATGTTCCCGATCGTCGGGATCGTCCGTTGCGGTTCGTCCCCGATTGGCGTTGACCCAGTCGACAAAGTGATTCCTCCCGTCCGGATTCAACGTGGGAAGAAGTAGAACAATGCTATGTTCCAAGATGCGGTCCACCGGCTCTCCGTCGCCGGCGGCCAGGAGAAACAGCGTAAGCATCGCCGCTTCCCCTGGAGCTGCCTCGTTCCCATGAACGCCGTAGCCCAACCACACGACGACGGGAAGTGCGTCGAGCTCGTCGTCAAGGACCCGGCCGGGGCTCTCAGACAACCGATGCAGAGCCGACCGAATCTCTTCCAAGCGCGCCAGGTTGGCTTCACTGGTTACCACGGCGTGAATCAGGGGACGGAGCTCGTACGTCAGCCCGTGCTGTTCCACACGTACACGGGGTGAGACGGCGGCGACGGCGTTAAAGTAACGGAGAATGTCTTCCGGGGTGGAATGTCGCCGACCGATTTCGTAGCCGAGTACCGCCTCGGGCGTAGGGACGGCTTCGGACCACGTGACGCCCGACAGCCCGAGCCGCCGGATCGGTTCCGGCTCCCCTTTTGCGGACGTTCCGGAACCGGCGGTAAAGATTAAGCAGAAGAAAACGAGACAATTGCATGAGAAGCGCATCTTCCACATAAGAGTAACTCACGATTCCCGGAAAGTGGGCGCCAAAGGCCAAGGATTGTCAGATCGCTTTGCTAAGGTTTCGCCAATAAGAATCAGCGCAAGAAAGGATTCTCCGCCATGAGAACATCGGGGATTTTGCTGTCGGCCTGCTTTGTGGGGTGCCTGGTTTCGCCTCCTACGTACATCGCGGCTCAGAGGACAACCACGGAGACGAGGAGCGTGGAAGGGCTGATTCACGATTTGCGCCACCCTGACGCACCCCGGCGCGTGGAAGCCGCGCAACTGCTCGGTCAGCATCGTGTTCAGTCCGCTGTACCCGCCCTGATCGAGGCCGCCAAGGATCCGGATCCCGAGGTGCGCTACGCCGTAATCCACGCCCTTGTCCTCATCAACGACACGCGAGCGCTGTCAACCTTCGTCGA
>JAPXNP010000460.1:0-2535 GCA_033811955.1 Acidobacteriota bacterium | reverse complement strand
GATTACGAAATGAGGTCTCGCCCCCCATGAGGTAGACCATCAGCAGGAGGACGGCGCTGACGACGAGTACGATGACCGGTGTTCCAATGATCGGTCCGACCCACTGCATGACGGAAAAGAATGGACTGTTAACGATCTGTTCCACCTGCTGATCGATCTGGTCGGGCGTCATTTGTTCTCCGGCCGGACTTTGAGCGATCTGTTGACGCATCACCTCGGTCATGTCCACCTGAGAAAAAATCAAGGCGGTTGAGATGACCGATACGGCAATGCACAGAAGCAATGCCGCCAGAAACGTCGGGTGCCGAACCACGTCCGCAAATGCCTGCCGGGGCTCAAAGAAAAGGGCTTGTACGCGCCACAAGAAACCGGGCGACCCTTCCTGTGCACCGGGGGAAGGGGGTTCCGTTCGGAGCTGATCACCCTCTTCTTCAGGACTGAAAGTTGTGGATTCGTCTTGCATCATCCTCTCTCCTCCTCAGTTGGGTTGTCCTACTTGCCCAAGGCATCCCTGGGGCGATTTTTCTGCTATATTCCAATCCCGAAGATTGTGCAAGAGGGGTTGTAGACTTTTTCGGCGGTGTGTCCGCTCGAGGGATGACGACGTTGAGCTGGAAAGATGATGTCGTTCCAGCAGTATGTAAATGCGAGAGAGAGTGGACGCTTCCGAATTGGAGGTAACGGCCTCTGTTGAGGATCGAGGAGGGGTACGATGCGGGCTCTGGTCTTGCATGAGGTGGGTTCACTTCTCGTGGTCGAAGATCGGCCGACACCCGAACCTGGACCGGGTGAAGTCCTTATCCGATTGCACGCAGCGGCATTGAACCGTCGGGATTTTTGGATTCAGCAAGGGCTCTATGCGGATATCCGTGTCCCGGTGATTTTGGGATCCGACGGTGCGGGCGTGGTGGACCGGTTGGGAGCAGGCGTCGCGGCGTCCTGGCAGGGCAAGGAAGTCATCATCAATCCCGGACTCAAGTGGGGAGACGACCCACGGGTACAATCCGCAGACTTTGAGATCCTAGGGATGCCCCGAGACGGAACCTTTGCAGAGTATGTGAGAGTTCCGGTGGAGCAGGTCTGGGAGCGTCCCGCCCATTTGAAGTGGGAGGAAGCGGCCGCTCTGCCGCTGGCGGGCTTGACCGCTTACCGAGCGCTCTTCACCCAAGGCGGTCTGAGGTCGGGTGAAAGGGTGTTGATTACGGGTATCGGCGGAGGGGTCGCGACCATGGCATTGTTGTTCTCTGTGGCGGTCGGAGCCGAGGTGTGGGTGACCTCCTCCTCTCCTGCAAAGATCGACCGAGCCGTGGCGCTGGGAGCCGCCGGCGGCTTTCTCTACACGGACCGAGATTGGACCGAAGCGCTGCTTCGTGAGGCTGGGAATCCCCACCTGATCGTCGACAGTGCCGGCGGTGACGGTTATCGCCTGCTGGTGGACGTGGCGGCGCCGGGAGGCAGGATTGTCAACTTCGGAGCGACGCGGGGGAACATCCGGGAGATCAGCCCTCGCCAAGTCTTCTGGAAGCAGCTGCATCTGATCGGTTCCACCATGGGAAGTCCTCGGGAGTTTGCGGCGATGGTGGAATTTGTCGGCCGTCAAGCACTGAAGCCGGTAGTCGATCAGGTGCTTAGCTTGGAAGAAGCTAACCGCGCACTGGCCGCGATGAGTCAAAGCGGCCAGTTCGGAAAGCTCGTTCTGCGGACGACCTGAGGGCACCTCCGGCTCTGGGTTTCCGAGCCGCCCCGGCCGCACGAGGAGCGACGGTAGGGGTCAGTTTTCCGCAGGTACCACGTCGTAGACCTGGATCCTTTCCCACAGGTACGCTTTCGTTCTGAATTCGTCGTGAATAGGGTGGTCGTTGTACACTTGCCATCCCCCCCGATCCTTGAAGGTCACCAGGAGAGAAAAGGTCCACGAGTTGTCAACGACATCCCGCGGAGTACCCGCCGGCGTGCCCACGTGCCAGCGTTGAATCGTGGGAATCGCCTTCATCTTCGTAAGAGCTTGCAGAAACTCCCGCCGAGCCTGGGGATTATCGGGTTCTTTGAGCCAAAAGAAGACTTGATGCAAGAAACCTTCTTCCAAGGTTTCGGGCTGGGGAGGCGGGGTGGTTGTCGCCAAGAGTACACCCAAAAGTGCCGTCCACATCGTCCTAATTTCTCCAATGTTTGCGAAAAATTGGTTTTGTCCGGGACCCCGATCGGCCTGTCAGCATATCATCCTTTTTAAAGTCTGTATCACTGTGCTCTTCTTGTCCGTTGCCTGCCGCGCAACCCGGTCCCGGGAGGCACGTGGTGCATGCAGCACGGAGCAGGGGAACCAAGAAGTGCAAACGCCTCACGGGAAACAGGGAGTGCGGACCCTTTTGTCCCCGATCCCGGAGAGCTCAGGGGGAATCCTTCTGGCAGGCTTACGGTTTCAGCGTGCGGACGAAGAAGTCCGTCATGAGTCGGCGAAGGTGGTACACCTTCCACGGGCTCCGGACGCCGTGGCGCTCCCCGGGGTACGTCATGATTTCGAAAGGCAGTCCGAGG
>JAPXNP010000459.1:0-2543 GCA_033811955.1 Acidobacteriota bacterium | reverse complement strand
CGCCAAGAGCGCCGGGCCCACGCCGCCTCAGACGCGACGGGAGGCAACAGAGAAGAAACCACTGATCGTCGTGCCGGTCACGACGTGCTGCGCACAATCCTCGGGTCCGCAGAATCCCACCCACTCCCGAAGCTTCCTGCCACCACCGTCACGCGGCGGAGCGGTTGAAGCCGTCAGGCGGGCAGAGGCCTGCCCGCCCATAGGTTAGCCGAGCTCTCCCCGAGGGATTTGAGTATTGAGGCTTCTCGGTCTTTGCAACCACGAGCGTTACTGCCGCGGGGACACTTCTTGTTGGTCGGCCGGCAGATACGGCGCCAAGGACCGCCCGTCCACCGTCGCAGGAGTAGGAATTCCCAAGAGGTCCGCGACAGTGGGTGCAATGTCGACGGTGGCAACCGGGTCCTCGACTCGCCCCGCCGGCTGACCGGGTACGCGGATGATCAGAGGTACGTGCGTGTCGTACCGATACGGCGTGCCGTGGGAGGTCCCCGTGCCCGTCTGGGGAAGGTAGTACTCTTCCGGTTGTATGGTGAGATCCGGACTTCGCCCGGGACAGTGACCGTTGCGGAACATGGTATGGAAATGGTCTCCGGCCGGCTTTTCCAGCTCCGTTCGAGTCCAAACTTTGCGGATGAAGCTGCACCGCTCGAGAGACCTTGCGGCTTCGTTTTCGGCGTTCTCCCGCAACAGATTGTTGCGACCCAGTGCGGCGTAGTTCAGATAAAAGCCGTTCAGAAACCAGTCTTCCTCGGCTCCGTAACGTCGGAGGAAGGCCAGACCCTGCTCCTGGACGCACGCGATGTCCTCGTCGCTCAGACGTTTTCCAGGCAGACCCAACGCTTGCAGATACTCGGGTAACTCCATGGCACCGTGATCCGATGTGAGCACAATCAAGACGTGCCGAAGGCCGACGTGATATTCAAGGAACTGGAAAAAGTCACCAAGCGATTTATCCAGACGCAGCCATTCGTCCAGCAGTTCCGGGCTGTTTGGGCCGTAGTCGTGGCCCACCGAATCGAGAGCCGACAAACTGACCGAGAGGTAATCTACGTGGAAATCTTGCCCCAGCTTCTCCTCTTTGATGAGCGTCTTGGCGAATTCGAGCAGATACGCATCCATCATAGGGGTGCCCCCGAAAGAGGAGAAAAAATGAGCGTCGGGGCTGGGAGAGGCCGTACCGAAGGCATGGGGAAAGCCCCATTGAAACCATCCGAAGTCCGTCGGTTCAATCTTCAACTCGGAAAATCTGCTACGGACGTCAACCAGGGGATACCAAAGCCTGCCGAACCACTCTGCAGGCAACTCGCGCCGGTTGAAAGCCTGTACCCAGGCGGGGAGCTGGGTCACGTAATAAGAACTGCTGACGAAATCACCCGTCGATCCGTCGTACCAGAACGCGGCCTCGGGGTTTTTCCCTCCCATCAGAACGGCGGCCCTGTCCTTACGACTTATTGAGAACACTCGTGCACCCGGATCGGCCTGTCGAATCCAGTCCGGTAGGGCGGTAACCAGCAAGTTCCGGGGAGACGCGTTTCCCTGATTCTTCGAGTCCATTCCGACGACGGGAGATTGAGGGTCCGCAACGCAGGAGACGGCCTTTCGACCGTCTTCCTCATACCAGAGGTTGCCGACGATCCCGGAATGCGACGGATAAGCCCCGGTGGCAATGGTTGCGTGACCGGGAGCAGTCGCCGTGATGGCATGCTGGTGGTGAGCCTCGGTGAATCGGACTCCCTCCCGCAACAGCCGCCCGAATCCTCCCGTCGTTAGGGTCTCAAACCGGTCGATGTAATCGGCGCGTCCCTGATCGACGACCAACATCAAAACGAGCCGGACCTCCTGGTCGGCCGAGATGGTCTCTACGGCTTGTCCGAAGCCGTCCGCGCCGGTCAGTCCGACCAGCAAGCACACCGCGACCTGTACCAAGACCAAAACTTTCGGTGACAGCTGAAATCCAGTTTGCTTCATACGCTTTGGTTCCCCACCTAGAACTACAAACCTGTACCTTACCGACGGCAATCCTTGCTCGGCTTGTTCTTAGGATCCGGCCTTTCGGGTTCGTCGCCCAAGGATTCTCCATCGACGCCTCGGTCTGATTCTCCGACCATAAAGTAGTAACCGATCAAATGTTGGATTACGAAGTGACAATCCTCGATCACTCCCATATGGTTGGAGTCGACCTGGACTACAATCTCTGCTTCCCCCGCGAGTCGCCCTCCGGCTTGCCCGGTGAAGCCTATAGTGATCAACCCGTGCTGCCGGGCCCATCGGATCGCCTCGATTACGTTGGGGGAATTGCCGCTGCCGCTGAAGGCCAAGACAAGATCCCCCACGTCCGCGAAATTTTTCAGCTGTTCTACGAAGATCTGGGAGTAGTCCAGATCGTTGGCCAGCGAAGTAATCCAAGGAACGTTGTCCGTTAGAGACATCACTCGAAATCGTTCGGAACGCCCCAGGCTTGCACCCTTGCCCAAATCGTTGGCGAAATGACTGGCGGTGGCGGCACTGCCGCCGTTTCCACAGATGAAGATCTGCTGTCCCAG
>JAPXNP010000458.1:0-2544 GCA_033811955.1 Acidobacteriota bacterium | reverse complement strand
TTCAAACCGGGATCTTAACTCCGTCCTACTCGAAAGCGACGAAGAACAGGCGATCTTGGAACCGATCAACGTCGGAAGAGAAGCTATAACCCGAGAAATCCGTGCGCGGGCTCAAAGTCGGGCGGCTGACCTTGGCATCGAGATCATTGACGTGCGCTTCAAACGAATCAACTACGTCGACGAGGTTCAAAAGGATGTATTCGAGCGGATGATCGCGGAGCGAAAGAGAATCGCGCAGCGCTTTCGATCGGAAGGCGAAGGGGAAGCCGCGCGGATCAGAGGGGAGAAAGAGCGGGACTTGGCTCAAATCCAGTCCGAAGCCTATCGGAAGGCCGAGGAGATCCGAGGGAAAGCGGACGCCGAAGCCGCCACCATTTACGCGGAAGCGTACAATCGTGATGCGCGTTTTTACGGCTTCATGAAGAGTCTGGAAACCTATAAGGCTACCGCCGATCCCTCCACCATCCTGATCTTAAGCACCGACGCCGAGTTCCTGCGAAATCTCAAGGCCAGTCCTTAATCGAAGGCACAGACCGGCGCTTCATGGGGTCCGCGCGAGTAGACTCCGCTTACAAGTCGCTTGAATCTGAAGTATGCAACGACCGCTGTCTCGGGTCCATATTTCCGCGACGCAGCTACGAGACTTGCCGGACGGTGGGTGTCGTTCCTTCGGTTGTGTTGTTCAAGAAACCGCCTTGCACACACCGCCTCCCGGTGCCACGGACGCCTTGAGGGATTTCCGCGATGGCGTCAACATCAAGTAGCACTTCTCGTGTGGGACAAAATACCGGCCTGGACCCCTCTCTTATCGGCAACGCCGCAAAGCGTCGTCCATCCTCTCGAGGGCCGTCTGCAAAACCGACCGCGAACAAGCGAAGTTTAACCGCACGAAACCCTCGCCCCCGGCTCCAAAGGCGGCTCCGTCGTTCAGGGCCACGCGGGCGTGGTCCAGGAAGAAGCGATAAGGCGAGCCGGGAATGCCTGCTTTCCGGCAGTCGAGCCAGAGCAGGTAGGTCGCTTCGGGAACGGTGCAAGGTATTTCCGGCCACCGTTTCCGCACAAAGTCGACCGCCACATCACGATTCCGCCGGAGGTACGAAAGAACCGCACGAAGCCAAGATTCTCCATCACGGTATGCCGCCTCCGCCGCGGCAAACCCCAGCACGTTCACGTCGGGAACGATACCCCTCGCCGCGGCCACGATTCTCCGGCGAAGATTGGAGTCGGCGACAATCGCCATGCCACACCCCAAGCCGGGAATGTTGTAGGTCTTACTAGGCGCCATGAGGGTAATCACCCACGGGCTCAAGGCCGGGTCAAGACAAGCAGGAGAACGAAACTCGACCTCGTCCAACAGAAGATCTCCATGGATTTCGTCGGAGCAAAGAATCACCTCGTTCTCGCGGCATAAGCGGGCCAACTCCAGCAATTCCGCCCGGCGGTAGACACGTCCCGTCGGGTTGTGGGGATGGCAGAAAATGAACAAATCCACATCCTCGCTAAGTAGACGGCGAAGTCGCTCCAGGTCGAGAGGGTATTCGAGCCGACCGTGGGCCCCCAAGACAGGTGAAAGCTCTAGAACGGTCAGCTCCTTCCCTTGGTTCCCAGGAGCCGAAAGAAAGGGCGGGTAAACCGGCGTCGCAACCAACACTTTACCGCCCGGACGGCCGACGCCGCGACAAACCACGTTTAACCCACACACCAAGCTCGGCAGAAACACAATCCAATCCGGCGCAATCTCCCAGCCCTGCCGCTCAAGCAGGCGACGACAGATAAGCCGCCGCAGCGTTTCAGACGGCATGCCATAGCCAAAAAAGCCATGGTCTACCCGCCGCCGCAGTGCATCGACAACGGCGGGTGGGGAGCAAAAGTCCATATCCGCGACCCAAAGGGGCAGGACATCGGGGGGGTAACGATTCCACTTGAGGCTGTCGGTGTTCTTGCGGCATACCGGCCGATCGAAATCAAACTCCGTACCCATAGCGTCGGCGCGTATTGTACAGCTCTTTGGAGCACCACCCTTGGCGTTCGTTTCTTGCGTCTCGTTTCGGCGGCCTCCCCCCCCGTGGACACCTGGATAACCTTGCCCGGACCCGCTAGAATGATGGAACGCTCGACGGGGTAGAATTCCGATGGTTTTTCAAGGTCGTCTCCCGCCTGGGGAGAACCGATTGGTTTATTTTCTCATTCAGCTTCTGGCTCTCACAGTCTGCCTGGATGCGGCTTCTCTTGCCGCTTCACCGAGAGAAGCAAAATTCGAGCTTCGAGGAAAAGTGGTCCTTCCGTCCGGTTTCCCTCCCGAAGCCGACGCTACGAGTGTGATCCTGGAAGGAGCCACCTTTCCTTTTTCGAAAAAAACGGGAATCCGGCCTTCCGGAGATTTCCGTTTCAAGGATCTCAAGGCCGGAATGTACCGACTGATCATCAGAGTGGAACGATGGGGCTCACAGGAGGTTTCCGTGGATCTCGGGCCGAGCACAACGGACGAAAAGGGCCGTATGATTCGCGAGTTCGTCTTCCGACCGGACCCTGCGAGCGACGCGG
>JAPXNP010000457.1:0-2558 GCA_033811955.1 Acidobacteriota bacterium | reverse complement strand
TCTGATTCAGGCGGTTGAAGGCGATTTGCGGGCTGCGGAACGGAAAGCCACGCGGTATTATCTTCTGAAGTACCTCGCCCAATTGCCGTCAGACCAGGTGTTCCGGGGCGTCGTCATCCGTGACCTGCAAAACGGTCAGCTGGTGGAAACCAAGGATTTGTTCGTTCGCGGACTCTTACTGCGGGAGGGAGACCCGTTGGCGTTAGGCACCGAACTGGATGTACGCGTCCAGCGGCTTGATCCCGAGCGGAATATTCTCGTCTTCCGAGCGGTTTCCGAACCGTAGCGCCGGCCCCGGTTCTCCGGTTAACCAAAGTCGGTTCGGCCTCTCGGGACGCGACGTCTACGGAGTTGCTGTTTTTGGTGCTTTCCTGGTATATAAACACACCAAAGTGAAACATTGATCCGGATAGACTCATCTTTAGATGGTGAAAAATCGGTGATAGGGCCAAAGCGGAACGAAATGAACGAAATCAGCCCGAGCGAAAGAAGCGGAAGTCGTGAGACCGCTGGACTTTCACGCGCGGGATGACCATGACGGAGGAATCTGACAATGGGGCTGAGGCCGGCAACCTTGATTTCTGAAGGACTGTTTCCCAAGAACCATAAGCCACAGCGGGAGCTGATCCACCTGGCTATGGGTATCCTGACCCAGGCGGTCCGAGACTTGATCAGCCCGCAGAAGAAGCTCGAGAAGGATTGGAGAACGTGGCAATCCGACTCCCAGGAGTGGTTCGACTCGGACGAACTTTATCCGGGCAGTTTTCGGTGGGTGTGCGAGGTGATAGGAGCCGAACCGGCGAAGATGCGTCGGTGGGTTCGCAGCCTTCACCGTCTCGATCGTAAGCAGCGTAAGGCAGTCATTCTCAGCCTGATTCGGCTGACGTATTTGCGCGACTCGGCGACACCTGCGCAGGACGAGAATCACTGGCGGGAAGCCTCCTCCCACTGAAGTCGTTCGAGAACGGCTGCCTGGGGGGATTGCGGGGGGAGTTGCCGCTTGCAACAATCTCCGCAATGAGAATCAGATTTCTGTCGTTGGTTTTGTCCGGATTGGTCTGGACCGGACCCGCGTGCAAGACGGTCGACTCTTACGTCCTCCGCGGTGATCTGACGGTTCACCAGCCACTGAGCCTGAGCCTTACGGGGCCCCTTTGTTCGGAGACCGATGATCCCAACCCGTTTCTTGATTATCGAATAACTGTGGTCTTTCGGCACGAAAGCGGGTACGAGGTCCACGTGCCGGGTTACTTTGCCGCCGACGGGGCTGCGGCTGACACCGGGGCGAACCGGGGCGACCAATGGCGGGTGCATTTCGTGCCCCAACTTCCCGGCGAGTGGACGTTTACCGTTTCGCTACGAGTAGGCCCGGGAGTAGCTCTTGAGCCGGATTCCTCCGGCCGTTCGGCGCCAGGCGACGGATTGAAGGGTTTGTTTCAGATCCAGGAAGCCAAGGGGGATGTCACGCCGCGCGGTCTGCTCCAGTACGCCGGAGAACGCTACTTGCGCTTCGCCGGCGACGGGAAGAGGTTTCTGAAAGCAGGCGCCGACAGTCCTGAAAACTTCCTGGCATATGAGGAATTCGACTGGGAAGATCCGGGCCGGATCCAAGCAGCACCGGCCCGACCGGGGGAAGCCCGGCCGAGCCGGCGACATCGTTACGAACCCCACGTGAGAGACTGGCGGCCCGGCGATCCCACGTGGGGCGAAGACGGTAGGGGGAAGGGCGTCATCGGGGCGGTGAACTACTTGGCGTCGCAGGGCGTGAACAGCGTTTACTTCCTTACCATGAATATCGGGGGCGACGGCGACGACGTGTGGCCCTACCTTACACGGGACGAGCGATATCGCTTCGACTGCTCGCGCCTGGACCAGTGGGAGCGGTTGTTCGAGCATATGGAGCGTCTCGGCGTGGGGCTCCACGTAGTGCTGACGGAGACGGAAAATGAGAGTCTCTTTGAGGCCGAGGAGGGAGGGGAGTTCGCTCCCTCGCGAAAGCTTTACTATCGGGAGCTGATCGCCCGGTTTAGCCATCATTCCGTTCTGATCTGGAACATCGGTGAGGAGAACGGCTGGGACGACAAGAAAGAAGGTGAGGAGGTACTGCCGAAGAACCGAGGCAACACCGATCGCCAGCGTCTTCTCTTCGCCGAATTCATCCGCCGCCTGGATCCGTATGATCACCCCATCGTGGTGCATACCCTTCCGGGACAATGGGACAGGATCTACGAGCCTCTGTTGGGATCGGACGTTTACGAGGGGGCTTCGCTGCAGGTGGGGAATATGGAGCAGGTGCATGAGCAGACACTGCGGTGGGTCCGTCGCTCCGCCGGAGCGGGGCGACCTTGGGTGGTTACGTTGGACGAAATCGGTCCCCACCAACTGGGAGTGTTGCCCGACGAGGCGGATCCCGGGCACGATGAAGTGCGACATTACGCCCTCTGGGGCAATCTGACGGCGGGAGGAGCCGGCTGCGAATGGTACTTCGGCTATGAGTATCCTCACGACGATCTCAGTCTGGAGGATTTCCGAACCCGGGAGAGTATGTGGCGCCAGAC
>JAPXNP010000456.1:0-2560 GCA_033811955.1 Acidobacteriota bacterium | reverse complement strand
CGCTGGAGGTCTTGCCGTCGGAAACGAAGTCTCGGTTTACATATCTGCGGAGGCGACAGCCCAGACTCAGTAACCTTTTCTTGCGACATGCCGTGGGGGGAAAGAACCGACGTCGATAAAGCGCTCTTCCATCGGCCAAGAGAAGTGCGTTGAGATCACCCGAGACATCGGCGAGGGCGGCATGACGGCCGCCCTCGAATCCGCGCTTCTTGCGCCGACCGGTGGATGCTGCGCTACACGGTCCGCTTCAAACGTACCGAAGGCAGTTCTTGGGCCGGCAAACCGTTACGCAGCCCTCAGCTTCCGGGAGCGCGCGACGGACCGACACAATCGGCTCCAACCTCCCCGGCCTACCGCCGCCGGGGATCTCAGTGGTCACCTAAAACCTCCGGGTTGACTACGTTCTCGGACGGCGGGGATTCCCCGGAAAGCAGCCGGACTACGTCCCGCAGCATGGTCTCCAAAATACGTCGCTGGGCCAGAAAGGTCCGCGCGGCCACATGCCCGGTCAGAATCGCTCGCGGATGGCGTAAAAGGGGATGGTCCCAGGAAGGCGGCTCGTCGGGAAACACGTCAAGCCCGACCACCGACAGATGGGATTCCTCGAGTGCCTGCCACAACAGATCCAAATCCTCCACGACGGCTCCCCGCGCCGTGTTGATCAGCACGCCGCCACGGGGCAGGTCCCAAAGATTACCCCGATGAATCATCCCTCTCGTCTCCTCGGTGAGGGGAACGTGGAGCGTCAGGATCTGGGAACTTCTTAATATGGTCTCAAGATCGACAAACTCCACCTCGTCCTCCCGGTAGAGCGAATGGTCGATGTACGGGTCATCGGCTAGGACCCGACATCCGAAAGGACGCAGCAACTCGCGCACGCGGCGGCCGATTCGCCCGTACCCGATAATGCCGACCGACGCTCCTTCGAGATCTATGTTAGTTTCACGATAACGAGCGTCCCAGTCTCGCTCCAAGAGCCTTTCCCTCCAAAAGAACAAACGCTTGACGGCGGCCAGCATGAGAGCCAGCGTGTGTTCGGCCACCGCCTGCGTCATGGCTCCCGGCGTGTACAGGACCGGAATCGACCGCTTCGTAGCTTCCGCAATGTCCACCGTGTCGTAACCGACGCCGGTACGGGAGATCCCACGCAGCCGCGGTGCCCGCTCCATGATCTCGCGGTCCACCATGACCGAGCCGCGGGCGATAAGTAGGATCACCCGCTCGTCTAACGTCTCGAGAACCTCGCTCCGCGAGGCGTCGGGCAAGCAAACGACCTCACCGAATTCCCGCAGTGCCTGAACGATATGGGAAGGCAGCGGCCCGATCGACACGATCCTTTCCTGACGCATATCCCCTCTTCCTGTTGTGTAATCGGAGACCACCCACGCTAAGAAGAGCCTGAGAGCCTAATCGGTGAAAGGCCGGTCCTCCGAGGCTATTCGGTACGACCGCTCCGCTATTCGGTGCTCGGATCCTTAGAGGCGTGAAAGTGCACCAGCCTCCAGTTCCCTTCGGTCAGGAAATAGATCTCCGTCCAGCGACCCGTCTCCCGATAGGCTTCCCCGTCGCGCCGGCAGGAACACAGGTAAAGCGAGGTGATCCAAGCCACCGGCTCACCGACCTCAATACAGATGTTGGAGGTTGTAAAGTACCCCTCTTCTCTTCGGGCGAAGTACTGCTGCAACGTGTTCTCAAAGCTCTGATAGTCACTGAATCGGGCGGGAGGCTCCGGCCCGAAGATCACCGCCTTCTCGTCAAAGATGCGGCGCAGCTCGGCAAAATTACGATTTTCCCAGGCGCGTACGTGCCTTCGGTGGAGTTCCAAAAGCTCATCTCGTGGGTTGTATCGCATATTGGGAGTTTCAGTTTAACAAAGCGGGACTGACACCCGGCCGGCGGTCATCTCCGCAACCCAGGTCCACAGCCCGGATCCAACACCCGGTACCGTCATCCAACCCCGGGGAAACCAGCGGTCGAAACGGTCCGCTTCCTCCGTGGCGATGTCCAAGCGTACCAAGCCAACAAGTAGATGAAACGCGGTAAGAATAGAAGCCCCCGTACCAACCGGAGCAACACAAATCGAACGGCTGACCGCAGTCCTCCGGAAATCTCGCGGTGCAAGGTGAAGCCCGGCCTCAAACGACTGACGTAGCGGCAGTCGAGATGGCGATTGAAAGCAAGGCGGGCTCCCGCCGGTAACATCCAGAACAACACTTTGTGTTTCAGAAAAATGGAAGTTCCCGAAAAGACCGCCGCAACGATGTCCGGCCGGCGCCGAATCAGCGAGAACATAAGCTGTAAATCGGCCTTCAAACCCCGCCCGTAGGGGACAACCTCGGCGATGTACTCGCAAGACCGGAAAGAATCGGCCCGGTCACTCCGACACAAAAGCACGACCCGGGGAGACGGCACGACATGCGGGCGATGCAGGATTTCCGCCGCCGCCACCATCCGTTCCGGTCTCTCGGTCTCCAAAAGAAGAACCCGTTGCGTCTCATCTCGACTTTCCTGCCAGAGCAGAGGCTCCCGCCGAAACAGCCTCGGCCAGGAACGCCACGTC
>JAPXNP010000455.1:0-2560 GCA_033811955.1 Acidobacteriota bacterium | reverse complement strand
ACTCCAGAAGGCTCTTTCGGTCCACGTCGCGAATCACCGGTACCAGCAACCCTTGCCGAGTGGCGGTGGCGATGCCCAGGTGGTAGCGGTCCAGGAGCCGTATCTCCTCCTTCTCTTCGTCCAAGACGGCGTTCAAAGTCGGGAAGTGCTGCAGTCCGGAGACGACGGCCTTCAGGATGAACGGAAGGTAGGTCAGGGGTACGGCGGGATGGTCGGCCACCCAGCGATCCCGCAATTCCACCAGCGCGGTGACGTCGACCTCTTCGATGTAGGTAAATTGAACGGCGTTTCGGTGCGCCAAACTGAGCCTCCGACCTATGGCTCGGCGGACGCCCCGGTAGGGGATAGACTGCCCCGGGATCGGGGACGAGGGCGTCGCCCCGCCGCCGAGAGTGGGCTCCGGGGTCGCGGCGGCTCGAGCGGCGGCTTCCACGTCGGGTTCCGTGATACGCCCCCCCGGACCGGTTCCCTGCACCGCCGCCAAGTCCACCCCCAGCGAACGGGCCATGCGCCGGACGGCGGGCGTAGCCAAGATCTCTCGCGGCTTCTCGTTGTGGGCCGGCTCTTCGGAATGCTTCGACGCGTCCGCAACCACCGGTTGTCCGACCTCCCGACCGCCGGGATGCATCGTCCGCGGAAGCGTGGCGCCTTCCGTCGGCTCGATCACCACCAGGGTGGCTCCCACCGCCACCGTATCGCCCTCCGAGCCTCGACACTCCAGAATCGTTCCCGCCACCGGAGCCGGGATTTCCACAGTCGCCTTGTCGGTCATGACCTCCACCAACGGCTGGTCCTCTTGTACCCGGTCTCCGGGCTTTACGTGCCAGCGGACGATTTCTCCTTCGACCACGCCTTCTCCGATGTCGGGTAACGGAAATTCGTAGCTCATGGTAAGTACTAATACTCCATCAGTTTCCTGACGGCCGGCAAAATCCGACGGTAGTTGGGCAGGTATTCATTCTCCAAGGTGTAAGGAAAAGGCGTATCAAAGCCGGTGACGCGCAGTACCGGTCCCTGGAGATGAAGCAACGCCTTTTCCGAGATCGTGGCCGCCAACTCCGCCCCGAAACCGCACGTACGAGGCGCCTCGTGGACGATGACAACCCGGCCGGTCTTGCGGGCGGAGGTCAAGACCGCCTCGATGTCGAAGGGGAGGAGTGTCCGCAAGTCCAGGACTTCGCAGCTGAGGCCCTCATCCTGTGCCATTCGATCGGCCGCCTCTAACACGGTGTGAACCATGGACCCATACGCAATCAAAGTGACGTCGCTACCCGAACGGACGGTGGCGGCTTTCCCGAGCTCGACGCTGTAATCGCCTTCCGGAACGTCTCCCCGCACGGCGCGGTATAACCGCTTGGGCTCCATGAAGATTACCGGGTCGTTGTCACGGATCGCAGAGATCAGCAAGCCCTTGGCGTCATATGGGTTGGAGGGGATGACGACCTTCAGGCCCGGGGTGTGGATGAAGTACGCCTCGGGACTCTGAGAGTGGTAATGCCCTCCCCGGATGCCTCCTCCGTAAGGCATTCGTACGACGATCGGGCAGGAAAACTGGCCGCCGGAGCGGTAGCGCATCTTGGCGGCCTCGTTGACCAGTTGGTCGAAGGCAGGATAAACGAAATCGGCGAACTGGATCTCGGCGACCGGGCGCAAGCCGTTCAGAGCCATTCCCACGGCGACGCCGACGATGCCGTCTTCCGCCAGGGGAGTATCGAAGACGCGGTCGGCTCCGAAACGCTCCTGCAACCCCTGTGTCGCCCGGAAGACTCCACCGAATCTTCCCACGTCTTCGCCGAATACCACGACCCGGTCGTCTTGTTCCATTACGACCCGTAGCGCGTCGTTCACAGCTTGCAGCAAGTTGAGAGTCGGCATGACTTCACTCGTTCCGCTATAAGCCTGGTTCTGCGGCTTCGTACATTAGAGACTCGCGCAACCAGTCGCGCTGTTCCTCTAGGTGCCAGGGAATCGTCTCGTAGACGTCTTCAAAAAGAGATTCCGGTGCCGGCGGGCCGAGGGGTTCCACCTGGCTGACGAGTTCCTGGAACTCATCTTCGAGTTTCCTCTCAAGCAGCGTCTCTTGTTCACTGTCCCACAGTCCCAACGACTCCAGGTAGTTTCGAAAGCGAAGAAGGGGGTCTTTCTTCCGCCACTGCTCGACTTCTTCGTCGCTCCGGTAAGCCCGCGGGTCGTCGGACGTGGTGTGGGCACCTTGTCGGTAGGTCAGCGCTTCCACCAAGGTGGCGCCTTCTCCCCGCCGGGCCCGCTCGACCGCCTCCCGGGTGACGGCATACATGGCCAAGACGTCGTTACCGTCGGCCAAAGCCGCATGGATGCCGTAGGCTTCGGCCTTGACGGCCAGGTTGCGGGATGCGGTTTGCAGGGCCACCGGTACCGAGATGGCGTATTGGTTGTTCCGGCACAGGAACACCACCGGAGCTTTGAAAACTCCGGCAAAGTTGCAAGCGACGTGGAACGTACCCGTCGACGTGGCCCCGTCGCCGAAATACGTGAGGGCCACTTCGTCGAGGCCTCGCAACCGGGCCGCCATGGCGATTCC
>JAPXNP010000454.1:0-2569 GCA_033811955.1 Acidobacteriota bacterium | reverse complement strand
GCTTCTCTTTGCTGCCGGGTACTTCGCCGTCGGCTTGGTGGGTGGGTTCATCCAGGCCGGCGTCGGATTCTTGATTCTGGCGTTGACGACGGCGGCCGGACTCGACTTAGTCCGCGGCAACGCCCTCAAGGTTCTGTTGATTTTTCTGGTGACAATTCTGTCATTGGCAGTGTTTATCCGGTACGGACGGATCGCTTGGCGGCCGGGCCTCTCTCTCGCCCTGGGTACGACCATCGGTGGCTTGTGGGGAGTCCGCCTCACCGTTCTAAAGGGACACGAGTGGCTCCGCAAGGTGGTCACCGTCACCATGGTTCTCTTTGCGATAAAACTCTGGTTGGAGGTGTGAGGTGGGAAGCTGCATCACACCCACCTCCAGCCGGATGCAGCTCTCTACCACCTCGGCAGGACCAGGCGATAGCTGACGAAGGCTACCCGGCGAGAATCGGGCGACCAGGAGGGAACATTGATGGTTCCCTGCCCTCCGAACAGCCGAGCCACGATTCGGGGCTCACCACCCTCGAGCGGCATCATTCGCAACACGACCTCTTGGTTGGGTGGATGCCCTTGGACGCTTCGATCGTAGGACAGAAAGATGATTCGGGTTCCGTCGGGTGAGGGATGAGGAAACCAGTCCGCCCACATCGTATCGAATGTGACTTGTTCTTGGATCTTGCCGTCGGGCGTCGTCCGCCAAATCTTCATCAGCCCCGTTCGCTCGGAATTAAAGTAAATGTAACGGCCGTCCGGGGTATAGTCGGGACCGTCGTCCAGTCCGACGGCCTGGGTGATCCGCCGTTCTTTTCCACCCGAAACCGGAATCGTATAGATGTCGAACTCGCCGTCCCGTTCCGCACAGTATGCCAGGGTCTCGCCGTCCGGCGACCAGCCGTGCCAATATGAGGGGCCCTTCTCCGTGACCTGCCGGGGTGTTCCGCCGGTGGCGGGAAGGACATAAATCAATGATACGTCCTCCGGACTGTGGCTGACGGCCAACCATTCCCCGTCCGGCGAAAATCCGTGGTCGTTGTTACAGCGGTCGGCGAACCCGGTATCCAACAACGTGGGCGTTCCCCCCGTCACCGGCAGGGTGTAGAGGCGACCCGACTGATTGAAGAGAAAGTAGCCGCCGTCCCGCGACCAGTTGGGCGCTTCAAAGTGCTCCTGAGCACGGTAGACTACACTCCGACGACCCGTCTCGAGCTCCATGACCTCGAGCGAGCTCTCCACTATCCGTTCCTCCCCTTCTTGAGGAATCCGGCTCTCCAACGCTACGGAGGAAAAACGCGCGGTCTCGAGGCGGTCGTCTTGGTGCGAGCAGACAAACAACCCGACATAAGGCTCTTCAGGGAGTTGTAGGAGAATGGCTCCGACGGACTCCTCATGTCCGTCCTCGCCGGTAACCCAGAGGCTTACGACGTCACCCGTGCGTTCTAGGCGGACCAGCCGAGGGCTGGAAGTAGCGGCCTGGATTTCCTCCGTTTCCCCACCCGGCCGCCGGCGGAACTGCAAGCTCACCAACCCGTCCCCATGTACCGCAACGTCCGCGTACACGGCGGCGGCGTCGAGAGAGTCTCGAATCATCCAACCTGCTTTCCGGTGCGGATGGGCCTCGTCTCCACCTGGATCGAAACTGACTTCGGCCTGCAGGCGAAGATCCCCGCGTCTCTTTGTCCAAGCGAAGTGGAAGGCGTCTTCCGAGCCCCAGAGGTTCGCTCCGGAGCCCGTCAGGACGTATGTTTCCGTCTGCGCGTCGTACGAGGTGCGGCCTTCCAACGAAACAGCTCCCACGTCTTGTGCTTTCTCGAACAACGGACCCGTTTCCGACGCCACTCCGCACCCTCCCAGCCACAGCATGCCCATTCCCAGAACCGGCAAACCCAAATCAACTCGAAAACCCATGTTGGTCCCTCCTGTGTTCCTGACCGGCTTTCTTTGCGCAGCGCCGCCGTCGGCGACGCTCCCCCAGGCATCCACGACATCCTTAGCCGCCGATCAGGCCGAAAGCCAGCTTCATGGCCTCGGCCGTCTCAGCCACGGCTTCCTCCGGTCGCAGCCTAGCCAGCGAGTCGTCAAAAGGCTCCGCACGGACGGGGCCGTCATACCCGATCTGCACCAAAGCGCCTAGGAATTCCTTCACCGGAATGACGCCCGTGGCGGCGGGCAGACGCCGCTTCGAATCGAGCTGTTCTTCTTTTGGAATTCCCTCCGGAGCGTCGTTCAGATCCACTACGACAACCTCCTCATTCCGCAGACTGAGAATGTCTTGTTCCGTTTCCCCGGCGTGCCACCAGTGCCAGCTGTCAAGCACAAACCCAACGTTCGGACGGCCTATCTCCCGGATCAGATCCTTCGTCTCGGCCATCGTCCGGATGAATGGGAACCGCTGGGTCATCCAGGAAGTTCTGGGAGCGACATACTCGAGCCCCAGACGGATGCCGCGATCATCCAAAACGCCCGCAATCGCCGTCAGGCGCTCCGTATGTAGGCGGAAGTTCTGCAAATAGGTGAGCTCGGCGCTACCCGGCAGGATCCATGTTCCCATTCGGTTGCAGCCTGCTCTTCTCAAAGC
>JAPXNP010000453.1:0-2583 GCA_033811955.1 Acidobacteriota bacterium | reverse complement strand
AGCGTCCAGCCAACCGTCGTCGTTGTAGTCCTCGAAGGACACACTCATACCGCGCCCGACATGGCCCCCAATGCCGGACCTGTCCGAAACTTCCTCAAAGGTTCCATCACCTCGATTCCGGTACAGCTGATTGGGTACGCCGTGGAAATACTTTGGATGGCAATAAACTCGAACATTACCGGTGGGATCCCCGCAAAACCGGTCCCACTGTGGGGTCCACTCCACGTAATTCACGACGAAGAGATCCAGCCAACCGTCCCGATCGTAATCGAACCACCCTCCGGCGACCGACCAGAACTTGCTGTTAATACCCGCCTCCTTGGTGACGTCCCGGAACGTTCCATCCCCTTGGTTCTGAAATAGGATGTTGTGGTACACCCCGGCGACAAAGATATCCGTGTCCCCGTCGTTGTCGTAATCGGCCACGGCTACACCCATGGAATACCCTTCGCCGGCCACTCCGGCCTCTTCCGTCACGTCGGTGAAACTCCAGTCTCCCTGGTTGCGGTAGAGGCGGTTCCAGTACTTGGAACCGGTCTTCTTCAGGGCCGGCAATTCAGCCCCGTTCGTGAAGTAGATGTCCACCCGACCGTCGTTGTCGTAGTCGAAAGCGGCTACACCGCCGAGCATGGTTTCGACAAGGTGCTTTCGGTCGGTCTCGCAATTCTGAAGAACAAAATCGATGCCGGCCGCCTGAGCCATGTCTTGGAAACGGATCGGGTCCGCCCGGGAGACCTCGTCCACTGAACTGACAACCGCAACGACGGGAGGAACGACTACCAGGCAAGCGAGGGTAACACACATCGCAAACGGCAACTTCATCTGATCCAGGCCCACTCTTGGAAAGTATAGCATCGGCTTTCCGACCGACCGCCTCGCTCCCTTGAACGAACCACAGATAAGCACAAGCTCCGGCGCGCCGAGCGATCGGCTCACGACCCCTTGTCGGCTCGAGACCGGCAGTCGCCTTCCTCTCCGCTTCCCGAGGAGGACTTACGCCGGCGAAAGACGAGTTCCGGAAGCCGCCGTAACGCCGCCTGGACTTTCAGTTCCTCTCGATGCTCCCGCGCAGGAGTTCCGGACACCACCGCTCCCGCAGGAACATCCTTGAACACCGCGGCTCGGGCCAGGATCTTCGCGTCGTCCCCGATCCGGACATGGTCGGCCACCCCAACCTGACCGGCCAAAACACATCTACGACCAATCTCGACCGATCCCGAAATACCGCAGCACCCGACAATCACGGTGTTTTCGCCGATACGACAGTTATGGGCGACATGCACAAGGTTGTCGATCTTTACGTGCCGTTCGATGACGGTTGCTCCGAACGTGGCCCGATCGATCGTGCAGTTGGCTCCGATCTCCACGTCGTCGCCAATCTCCACGGTGCCCGTCTGGGGGATCTTCACCTGCTTCTCGCCGTCGAACACGTAGCCGAAGCCGTCGGCTCCGATCACAGTCCCTGCGTGGAGAACCACCCGGTTTCCCACTCGCACACCCGGATAGAGCACCACACCGGGGTGCAGTACGCACTCCTCCCCGATCACCGCGTCATCCCTCACGACCACCCCGGGAAGCAAAACCGAACCCCGACCTACAGTCACCCGATCCCCGATCACAACTCCGGCGTAAACCGACACGTCAGGATGGATGCGACACTCCGCTCCCACAACCGCCTCCGGGGAGACACCCGGAGAATGCAAAGCGCGTTCGGCGAAACTTTGCAGGATTCTTGCAAACGCCACCTTGGGCTGTTCACAAACCAGCAAAGGTTTGCCGGTGACACCGTCGGCGTCGGGAGGAACCAACGCCGCCGCCGCCCGACTCTCCGGCAGACGCCGCCAATACCGAGGTCGCAGCGCCGCCGTCAACTGCCCCGGGCCCGCGTCCTCGAACGGGGCGACCCCCGTAATCTCTACGTCCTCCCCTACCACCCGACCTCCGACCTGCTCCGCCAACTTCGACAATCTGACCATGCTTCGTTCCTCTGGTGCGAAGGCGTTTTCACCGCCGACGATTGCTTATACAACAGGTTGACAAGAAACCGGAACCAGCCGGGACGAAGTCCAAACCTCCAACACCGTTCGCCCGGACGGAAACTTCCTTTGGCCCGCCCGACCGCTCTCGCCCTTTTCATCGCCTTCAAGTTCCCTCACAATGGCGCAAGGAGGTACGAATACGGATGAGGAAGGTTTCTCCCCTCCACAATGAGGCCGGGCGACGAGCTTTCGCGCTCTGTGCCGTCGTCGTGCTTTCACTCTTGCCCGCCTTCGGAGCCGAAGGCATGACGCCGCGGCACATCGCCATGATCCGGCAGGTCTCCCGGGCCGTGATCTCGCCCGACGGCCGGACCGCGGCTTATGTCGCATCGGTACCCCGTATCCCAGGGAGAGACGAGGACGGGCCGCCCTGGAGTAATCTCTGGGTTATCGACCTAGAGGCTCGACAGCCCCGCCCGTTCATCACCGGGAAGACCGACTTGAACGGAGTGCAATGGGCCCCGGACGGTAGTGGTTTGTATTTTTTGGCCAAGCGTAACCACGACGAGTTCCGCTCCCTGTACTTTATTCCCGCGGACGGAGG
>JAPXNP010000452.1:0-2584 GCA_033811955.1 Acidobacteriota bacterium | reverse complement strand
CAGAACTTGGTACGCCGTACCCCGTTACACGTTCCCGTTGTCCCCGTTTCATGCTATACACCGGAGCGTCATGTAAGCGTACCCGTGACAGCGGGGAAGGTTGGTTGCACGTGCCTGTGTAATTGACGGGCGCGGAGCGTACGCGGTGTTTGAGTCGGCTCCGACAGGGTCGGCGAAGCCCGCTTGATCCGGATACGGTCGAGAAGCGTTCTACGGTATCCGGTTAATCACCGTTGCGGAGGTTTCCGTGTCGCACATCCTGGTCACCGGCGGAGCCGGGTTCATCGGCAGCCATTTGGTCGAGCGTCTCCTGACCCTTGGTGGTCGGGTTACCGTGGTCGACAACTTCGATCCGTTCTACGATCCGGCGGTCAAGCTGGCGAACTTGGCTGCGTTTCGCAAACAGCCGGACTTCCGTCTGGTGCGGGCCGACATCCGTGACGCGGAGGAGTTGCGCGGCGGTATTGGGGACTTCGACTTCACCGCGGTGGTTCACCTGGCGGCGAAAGCCGGAGTACGTCCGTCCATCGCCGACCCGGTAAGCTACCAGGAGGTCAACGTTCGGGGCACTCAGAACCTGCTCGAGCTGGCGAGGGAGCGGGGGGTGAAGCAGTTCATTTTCGCCTCGAGCAGCAGTGTCTACGGAGTGAATCCCCGTTTACCCTGGTCCGAGGACGACTTCGTACTGCAGCCGATCAGTCCCTACGCCGCCACGAAGGTGGCGGGGGAGCTTCTGGGTCATGTCTACAGTCACTTATACGGCATTCGGTTCATCGCCCTCCGGTTCTTCACGGTCTACGGGCCGCGCCAGCGTCCGGACCTGGCCATTCATAAGTTCGCCCGCCTGATGCTGCGGGGTGAGCCGGTTCCGATCTACGGGGACGGCTCGTCGCGGCGCGACTACACCTATGTAGACGACGCCGTCGAAGGAATCGTCCGGGCGCTCGAGTACCGCTCAAGCGACTACGAGATCGTCAACCTGGGGAACCACGAAACCGTGGGGTTGGGGGAGCTGGTACAGATCTTGGAGGACGAGCTGGGCGTAAAGGCGAAGCGGGAATATCTGCCCTGCCAGCCGGGAGACGTGCCGGCCACCTGGGCGGATACGGCGAAAGCGGAGCGGCTGCTGGGCTTCCGTCCGGCTACGCCGTTCCGCGAAGGCGTGCGTCGTTTCACGGCTTGGCTGCGGAATCATCCCGCCTGACGGGCGCGCCGCGTATCACGAGCATCCCTGTATCACGGGCATCCCTGTATCACGGGCATGCTTGTATCATGGGCATCCTTGCCCGTGGCCGCGATCCTTTTTCCAGTCTTACAGGCAGGGATGCCTGTAAGACACCCTGCCTGTGGCCGTGCACTGGGTACTGCGTACGGCGACGGGGAACGCAGTACGCCGTACGCGCCATGCGTCCCGTGTCCCGCGGCGACGCATAATACCCCTATGGAAGCGTCGGGTGGTCTCGACGAGCTGGTGAGCAGAGTGCGGCAGGACCGGGAGGTCTTGGGCGTCTTGTTGTTTGGGAGTCACGCGCGAGGAGAGGCGGGCTTTACGTCCGACGTCGACGTCTGCTTGGTTGTCGAACCCGGGACGTACGAAGAATTGGAGCTTTCCCGGAAAAAGCTTGAGTACCTGAAATACTTCGATCTGGACGTACAGCTTTACCAGCAGTTGCCACTTTACATCCGTCGGCGTGTGCTCAAAGAGGGCAAGGTCTTGTTTTGCCGAGACGAGGACCGGCTCTATCGGTTGGCGTTGCGCACGATCCAGGAGTTCGAGGATTTCAGGCATCATTATGAGACGTATTTAGAGGGGATCTCCCGTGGCTGAACTGGATCGGGAGCGCATCCTTTCGAAGATCGACCAGTTGGACGGGTATCTCCGTGAGCTGGAGGAGATTCTTCCCCGGAGCTTCGGGGAATATCGGGGAATCGAGAAGAAGAGAGCCTGCGAACGGCTGCTGCAGATCTCCATCGAGGCGGTCATCGATCTGTGCGGATTACTGGTGTCGGGACTGCGCTTCGGTCTTCCGGCGGACGAGGGCGATCTGATAACCAAGGCGGTCGCGGCCGGAGTTTTTTCGGAAGACATGGGGGAAAGACTCCGGAGGATGAAAGGCCTGCGCAACGTTCCGGTTCATGAGTACGCTCGGGTGGACGACCGGCTGGTCTACGCGGCGCTCCCCGAACGGTTGGACGACTTCCTGCGTTTTCGGAGGGAAGTGCTGAACTTCGTGGAAGGCTGGAGGGGGTAGACTGTACCCCGTACAGCGTGTCGCCTGCGCCGTAGCGCGTGGAGAGGCCGCCGGATCGGAAGGCGGCCGTCCCGGCCGTCGCCGCAACCGTGGGAGAATCGCCTATCCGCAGTCGCAGGCGAGGACGCCTGCGGTCCGCCCGCCTTGCGGGAACGTCGCCGGATCGGAGGACGTCCGTCTCGGCCGTGTGGCACGGACATCCTGAGGGCGTCTCAGAAAGGCTCCGTCCGCTGGCCGGCCTACAAGATGTTGTGGTGCGGGTTACCGAAGTGCCGATTAGGAGTATGCCTCTGCTGCCAAATTGGATTTTTGAGACGTCCTCATCCTTGCCG
>JAPXNP010000451.1:0-2592 GCA_033811955.1 Acidobacteriota bacterium | reverse complement strand
CGCGAGAGGATTGACACAATCACGGCAAGGATGCCCGTGATACACGCCGTACGCACGGGTTCGGTTGCGACTTTCAGGGGGCTTCGCCATCTTATATGTTCGCTTTCGGGAAGGGACGGTTGCAGGACGTTTAGGGCGTGAATTGGCAGCTTGAGGAAGTAACAGGTAGACTGGATTCTCGCCCTCATGTCCTCGACCAATGATCCCAGCGAGTTGCAGGCCGTTGTTCGGCGGGCCCAGGCGGGGTCCCTGGATGACTTTCAGCAACTGTACTCCCTGTTTGGGGAGGGGATCTACGCTTTTATTTGGCGCCTCGTCGGTTCGGCAGACGAGGCGGAGGATCTGACGCAAGAGACGTTCCTGAAAGCGTTTGCGGATTTACGCAACCTGAGAGACGCGGGACAGTTTAAGTTTTGGCTTTATCGGATTGCAAGAAATGAGGTTTACCAGAGAATCCGCAAGAGTAAACGGCGACCGGAAGTGTCGATCGACAACGAGGAGATTCCTTATTACGAGTTTATCCCGGATGAGAACTCCTTCCCCGACCCCGAACGCCGAATGCTTTCGCGCGAGCTCAATGAGGTGGTCCGACAGTGCTTGCAGTCTTTGAAGCCTAAGTATCGGGATGTGTTCGTGTTGGCGGTGTTTGAAAAGATGAGCTACGAGGACATTACGAAGATCGTCGGACGCTCGCTGTTGTCGGTGAAAACGGACATCTATCGGGCGCGTCTGGCGATGAAGGAAGCCTTGACCGACTATCTCGTACGCTCTCGACGTAAGGGTGTCCGCAGGTGAGACTCAGCTGCAGATGGATTCGAAAATCCGCGTTGGAAGGGCGGACGGATCTTTCCCGTCATGCTCGTCGGTGCTCTTCGTGCGCCCGTTTCCTCGCGGAATGGCGGGAAACGGAGAGCATTCTGGAGACCGCGGCCAAAGGGCGGTTGACGCCTCCGCCGGAGCTCTGGGGTCGAATCGAGCAGCGGCTCGTAGCGGACGCTTGGGAAGATCGGGTTTTGGCGGCGCCTCCGGCGGCGACGCGCTTCCTGCCGGCATTCGGCCGAGGATTTTTGGCGGCCGCAGCCTCTCTGCTTGTTGCCGTCGGCGTCTGGGCAGGCTGGAGATCGACCACGGTTGGGGCGGATCCCGAGCTCTTGGCCCGGTTGGATGCATTTGAGGTACCCGTCGAGGGCAACCCCTTCGAGCCCGGTGTTTCGCCGACGAATCCGTTCTTCCCCGAGGAGGCCGCCGTCACGGGCAACCCGTTCAAGACTGGGGGAGTAACACGATGAAACGGGCAATCGGTGCCGCCGTGCTGGCGATCGCATGGCTGCCGGCGATGTTCGCCGAGGGGCAAACATCTGCGGTGGACGAAAGTCGTTTGCGTTTTGCTGCGGCCCAGCATGAGATTATCGCCATCCTCATTGCGGAAGGGCAGTACCAGCGTGCGGTGGAGGAGTTCGAGAAGATTCTCGACTTGGGATTCTCCGGGCCCCAGGAGGAACTGGTGGTACGGGAAACGTGGACGGTCGCCAAGAGTCTGATGGACCGCGGTGCTTACGAGCAGGCGCACGCCGTCATCTCGGCGGCGCTGAAATCCTTGCAGAGTGACGAGAGTCAGTTTGCCCTTCTGATGTTGCGAGGCAAGGCTTTCAAAGAGCAGGGTAAGCTTCGGGAAGCGTTGGAGGCATACCGTCAAGCCCAGAGTTTCCAGCAGTAAAGCGGAAGGGTTCGGACTGTTGCAGGAGGAGAGAGGGTCGAGAGTCTGGACGGAATTGCGGGGAAGGCGCGTTTGTCCAGAAATTTGCCGATCCAGACTCTTGACCCCCTGGGGTCGTCCGGCTAGAATGCAGCAAGATGTCGCGTTGGGGAAACGTTGACTGCGGGGGTGGCATACGGACACAATAGCCGGTTCCCGCGGGATGGGGCTCGAACGCCAAATTGAGCGAAATGAAGCGGTTTTTTCGCTTCCAAATGTTGGGCTCTAATCTGAAAGGCTCAATTAAACCGGAGATTTTGAAAGGAGTAGAGAGCATGGTTAAGATGAAATGGGTATTGGTTTGCGCGGCGGTGCTTCTGGTTTTCGGGGGCAACGCCGTGGCCGGGACTCGGTCCGACGGCCAGGTCTTTTTGACGGAAGCCGACACCGCGACCGCTTCGGCCGTGTTGGCCGCGTATGTCGCTTACCTGGAAGACGGCACGGACACGGCATTGTCCGTCAGCAATACGCTGGGCGTGCCCGAGATCGCAGGGGTGGAGCTTCAGGGTTTCCCGACCGGCGGGAACACCGAAGGTGCCGTTTGGGCGTTCTGCTCCAACCTGGTGGACAACCAGATGTACGTGTACAGCTCCTCTCAGGACGGCGTTATCGGAGCCGGCCTGACCGAGGAAGGGATCCTTCCGGCCGGCGGCACCTGGATTGTGCACGTCAGTGAGATCCTCGGGCAGATTGGCTTTGATCTTACAGAGCGTTTCGTCGGCTATTGCTACTTTGTCGGCGAGTTCGACGCTATCGCCGGAACCTACGTTAACGTTTTCCAGACGATCGCCAGCCAGCAGGCCTTCCCGATGCAGAGCGATTTTACCGGGGCTCCG
>JAPXNP010000450.1:0-2595 GCA_033811955.1 Acidobacteriota bacterium | reverse complement strand
AAAACTCAGCTCCACCCGCCGCGTCTCCTCAGGCAGCAAACTCACATAGTTGTCTCCCCAAAAGACCGGAAGAACCGGGAGGTCATCCGCCGTGGAGACAAGCTTCATCTCCACAAAGAAAGCCAGCCGGTCTGCGGTGTTTCGAATTTCCACCACCGTCCGGGCTCGGCCGTTCTCCGATCGCACCGGCTGCGCCGAGGCCGTCACCGCAGCGGCCGGCAAACGACGAAGAGACTGCAGGTCTGCGAATCTGCGTATCGGCGTGACGAACCATTCGCTGTTCTCATAGTCCATCTCGTCGTTTCGGGCGGGCAACCAGTAGAAATTCCGGGCACGCTCCCCTCCTTCACCGTCCAGCAAACGGAGAAGTAGAAAGTATACGGGGCCGAACTCCCGTTTTGCCGGGACGTCCGCCACCTTCTTCGACGCCGAAGCGGGCAGGTCCACCCGAATCGTTTCCTTCAAGTGGACTTGAGAATCGGTTGCCAACACGGTCATTTCCACCTGCCAATCCCCGCGGTCCTCCAACGTGTCGTTGTACACATAGACCGCCTGCTGATGGTAGTCGTACAGGACCGAAAGCGGAAAACAGGCCGTGCGAGCCCCGAAGTAAGCTCCGTTCGGCATTAAGTACCAGTCGTAGAGCTGCCAGTACATTTCCGGCCAGGCGGAATTCAACATCCACTGGATGACCCCGGTAGAGACCGGACGTCGGGCGGCAAAAGCCTCCAGCATGGCCCGCATGGCTTCGTAATTGGCCACTTGCGCCCACCGGGAGAAGTCCTCCACCCCCTGCGGCTCGCCGTAGCGCCGTCGCAACGCTTCCACGTACCGGTCCAGCGTGTTGAATTCGTTCCGACCGCAGTGGTAGTTCCACATGTCGTCGATGGGCCACAGATTCTCCTCGGGAAGCATCTTGCGGATGCTGTCGATAGGAGGAGGCTGCGGACCCGGTCCCGTCTCGGTGTTAAATCCGAAAGCGCCTCCGAACTTCCTGTCCTCGTACCAGTACACGGGCGGTACGTAGTCGTAGGGCCCGTTCATCTTCACAGCCGTAGGACCGGTAATCTCACTGGTTCGCCACGAACACGCGGCCAACAAGGGACGGGTGGGGTCCACCCGCCGGAACAGTTCAAGGTAACTCTCCTCCAGTCGAGGTCGCGGCAACTTGTCGCTTCCCAGGACCCAAACGAAAATGCTGGGATGATTGCGCAACCAAAGGACGTGATCTTCAAGGGATCGCACTACGAGGTCCATCTCCTCGGGAGTGTCGACGGCTCCGAATTCGTCCACCGGTTGACCCACGTAGCCCTCCCATTCCCACTGGCAACTCCAACCCGCCATAAGCAGAATACCCAGCTCGTCGGCCGCCTGGTAAAGGGTTTCGTCGTTACCCCAGAAACCTTCCAGCCGGACCGTGTTGAGGTTCATCGAACGTACGTACTCCATCTGAGCTCGAACCCGCTCGGGCGTGTCCGCCAGCATCAGATCGTCGGTCCAGCCGGCTCCGCGGATCAGAATCTCCCGGCCGTTGACTTTGTACCCTCGGTGTCCCTCCTCGTTGACATAGTCCGACACCTCCCTGATGCCGAAGCGCACCCTCCGGCGATCCGACACACTCCCGTCGACGGCCGCACTCAGTTGCAGCTCATAGAGATTCGGCTCTCCCACGGTGTGCGGCCACCAAAGCCGGGGACGCTCCACATGAAGCGAATCCAGGTCGTCGGAAGAAATCGTCAGGTTGCGTGACTCTCCGGGGGCAAGACTCAAACGCCCCGTCCAGTCCCGACCCTCAAAGGCCAGGTGTAGCTCCGCATCCACCGGCGAGCCGGAACGGTTGACCACTTTCACTGTAGTTTCCAGCCAAGCCTCCTGCAGCGTATCGAGGTTGAGTTTCGTGCGGACGAAAGGATCCTCCAGCGAAACGGGACCTGAGAACCGCAGCGAGACGCCTCGCCACAAGCCCATGTTCTCGTCCGGGGGGCGAGGGTTCCAATCGACAAACCCGATGGTGAGATCCCCCGGCTGGGGAGGGTGCACCAGAACGGCCAGGTAGTTCCGTCCCTCCCGGACCGCTTCCGAAACGCTAAGATCGAAACGTCGAAAAACTCCTATCAGTTCGTCCGTGCCGGCGATACGGCGACCGTTGAGCCAGACTTCCGCCCGGTAATTGACTCCATCCAACAGAAGCCGCGGATGAGCCGCGACTTCCGGAGAGCTCAGCTCAAACTCCGTCCAATACCACCACGGACGGCGAAACCGCTCCCGGGGGATCGTTTCGAGATTCTTGCCAAAATAGGGATCCGGGTACTCTCCATTTTCCACCAGAGCCGCCAGGACGGTCTTCGGAACCGCCGTCGGATACCAACCGTCCCGTTCCAGTTCCCGACTGCTGAGCTCCTCACCACCAGTCGTCACCAGGCTCGAATCCTGGAGGAACCACCCCTCAGAAAGAACGCGCGTCTGGCTCATAGGTTGCACTCCTGCTTGCCGGCAGGCGATCCAACCGAAAGCCGCCAAGACGGCGACGACCGCCAGCCGGAACCGCTGAACACCGGCCTGCTGCGAAAGCTCAACTAACCGTCCGACCTCCAC
>JAPXNP010000449.1:0-2597 GCA_033811955.1 Acidobacteriota bacterium | reverse complement strand
TCGGCGCTGCAGTTGCCCTGGAAGCGCAAGCATGTGCCCCGCCAAGACCTGCTCCTGTTTACCCAGGAGCTTGCATCGTTGCTGGGGGCGGGTCTCCCCCTGGATCGGAGCCTTACGATCCTGGGGGATCTGACGGAGAACGACTACCTCCGTGAGATCGTTCGTGAGCTGTTGCGGGAGATTAAGGGAGGGAGGTCGCTTTCGGAAGGGTTGGCGCTGTATCCTCAGATTTTCCCGAAACTGTACGTGAGCATGGTTCGCGCCGGGGAGGCGAGCGGAGCGCTCGAGGTCATCTTGACGCGAGTCGCCGAGTATCTTGAGGGTGCTGAGGAACTTAAGAACTACTTTGTCTCGGCGTTGATTTACCCGGCGATTCTCGCTCTGGTGGGTGCCGGGTCGATCATCGTAATGGTCACGGTGGTTATCCCGAAGTTCGCCGCCATCTTTGAGAACGCCGGCGTACCACCCCCCTTGCCCATGCGGTTCATGCTGGGCGTGAGTGCTCTGCTTACGGGTTACTGGTGGCTGATTGTGGGAGGACTGGTGGTGGCATGGTGGTGGTGGAGGCGCCGGCTCGAAACGCCTTCGGGACGTCTGGCCTGGGATCTTTTTCAACTTCGGATACCTGTGTTGGGCGGTTTATTGCAGCGCTTGGAAGTGAGCCGGTTCGCCCGAACGTTAGGCACGTTGTTGCGCAGCGCGGTACCCTTGATTCAGTCGATTCATATCGTCCGGGATGTGGTTTCCAACAGCGCCATCGCCGCCTCGCTTGAAGGAGTCGTGGTGGGAGTGAAGAAAGGTGAGGGGTTGGCGGCCCCTATTCGGCGTACCGAATTATTCCCGCCCTTTGCCGTACACTTGCTGGAAGTGGGCGAAGAGACGGGTCGGTTGGACGATATGCTCTATCAGATCGCCGACACCTACGATCGGGAACTGCGGACTGCGGTGAAACGGCTTGTGGCCTTGTTCGAGCCGGCCATGATCTTGGTCATGGGGATTATCATCGGATTGATGGTGGTTTCGATGCTGTACTCCATCTTCAGCATCAACGCCGTTCCTCTGTGAAGCGCCCGGAGGAAGCGGCGGGGGTGAACAACCCGCAAGGGAGGAAATGCAATGGATGTTCGCTGTTCGGTAAAGGAAAGAGGAGCCCGGCGGAGGCGGAATGACCATGGATTTACACTCATTGAGCTGATTGTCGTGCTGGTTATCCTGGGGCTTTTGGCGACCGTGGTGGGCCCGCAGGTTATGGAACGTCTCAGCCGCGGGAAGAGTGAGATCGCAAAACTCCAGATCGACCAGCTGGAAGGCGCCCTGGGTTTGTTCCGCTTTGATGTGGGACGTTATCCCACTACGGCGGAAGGTTTGGCGGCTCTGCTGGAAAACCCCGGTCTCGACAATTGGGCGGGTCCTTACCTGGATAAGAGCACGCTTCCCAAAGACCCATGGGGACGGGAGTATCAGTACCGCAGCCCGGGTCTCCACGGAGACTTCGACCTGTTCAGCCTCGGGGCCGACGGAGTTGAAGGCGGTGAGGGTGAAAACGCCGATATCACGTCCTGGTGACAGCGGCTTCACGTTAATCGAGATTCTGATCGTCTTGCTTCTACTGGGAGCTGCGGCGGTCTTGGTCATGCCTTCCTTTACCACCGGCTTGGCGGGTGTGGAACTGGAATCGGCGGCGAGGGATTTCGTGACGGAACTTAAGCGTGCGCGACTGGCTGCCGTCAGTACGCAGCAGCCTCGGCGCATCATTCTTATGGAACCCGAAGGTTCGGAGGACGCCCGACGGTACGTGTTGACCGACGAGTTCGAACGGCGGCTCGAGGCATTGTCTCTTCCGAAGGGCATCGGCTTTTACGTCGAGGATTCCCGAACCTGGCCCGTGGTTCTGAGCTTTTACCCGGACGGCACCAGCTCCGGCGGTGAAGTATACCTCGCCAATTCCGCCGGCAAGCGTTTGAAAGTGAGGCTGGATCCCGTGACGGGTTACGCGAAGGTGGCCCGAAGAGATGAACGCGACACCGACTAGGGGTTTTACGCTGCTGGAAGTCCTGGTGGCTACGTCACTGTTGTGTGTAGGCGTGGGTCTCGGACTTCAATTGTTCAGTTCGGGTCTGGGCAACGTGGAGCGCATCGAGAAGGCTCATCGGGCCATGGAGCATGCCGAGAACGTCATGAACGAGCTGCTCAGCGATCGGAACGTGGTGGGCCCCCTCCGGGTTGCCGCGGATCTCGACGAGGAGTTCAGCTATTCGGCGACAATCGATTACTGGGAGCCTCCTTCGACCCCGATGTTGCAGCTGGATCCGGCTCAGCAGCAGGTTCAGCTTTTGGCGATCGTGGTGGATGTCCACTTTAAGAACGACCGATACGGAAAGATGTATCGCACCGTATGTCTGAAATCAGTCACCTTGGCGCCCCCGGAAGGAGGTCCTCCGGGATTGCCTACAGGCAACCCCCTGCAGCGAAGGTTCGGAGGACGCCGGTGAGGGAGCGCAAGGTCGCACAGGCCGGCTTTACGCTGCTGGAGGTCATTGTTTCCTTCACGATCATGGCGCTCCTCTCGGGCGTTGTCTTCGTCGGGCTCCGCTTCG
>JAPXNP010000448.1:1985-2603 GCA_033811955.1 Acidobacteriota bacterium | reverse complement strand
GAGGCGCGTCCGTTTTGGAAACTGGTTCCCCGACAGGAGATGATTTTGGACGGTCCGAATCGGGGAGGCGGGAAGATCCGGGCGGCCGTGGCCGAAGACGGTTCCTTTGCGGTGGTGTACAGTCCGCGGGGAGAGCCGTTTACCATCGACAAGAGTGTCGTTCGGGCACGGGTCCTATGTGAGCGCTGGTACGATCCCCGTTACGGAGTGACCTATCTTGTCCATTGTGGTAACACCCCGTCGATACAGACCTACACCCCACCAACCTCCGGCCGGGGCCAGGACTGGATTCTGATCTTGGACGCCGCCGACAACGGGTTGCCCGATCCAAGACCGTGGCGTAGCCGGTAGTGGGGCAGGCAGTGTCGGCCGGGGCCGCTCGACGGCAAACCGATTGAGGAAGGCGCCGGGCGAGAGCGGGACAGATCAGGAGACCGGTACGATGAAGCGAAGAGCTGTTGATCGGTTGGCGGTAAGCGTCAGACCTTGTGCGGATCGGCCAAGCCGGCGGATTCGTGGCGTCGAAAGCGCGGACCCGCCGCCGGGTAACAAAAATGGCCGGGGCGCCTGGAGCGGCGCAACGAGTTTGGTGGCTGTTCTCATGGCTGTGGCTTGGTT
>JAPXNP010000448.1:0-1975 GCA_033811955.1 Acidobacteriota bacterium | reverse complement strand
TCGGAGATGTGTATAAGAGACAGAACATCCTCCCGGCCGCCGGAAGTTGCCGGCCCAGGACCAGCGGTCGGCCGTGGCTCCGATCACTTGGAGGCCTCGGACACCGGACGGGAGCCTGCCTTCTCGTACTGGTTGCCCCCTCTTCCCAGGGAGGCCGACGACTTTTACGGGTTGGCCGTCTACAATCCCACCGACGGACCGGCTCGGTTGGTGATAGACGTGCTGGACGGAACGACTGGGCGGAGTCGGTCTACCGCCGATCGAACCCTGGGCGCCGGAGAACAATTTGCGGCTCTTGCTTCCGAGCTGTGGGATTTTTCCCAGGATCAAGATGAAAGTTGGATTTCTGTGCGTTCCGATGCCGACGGTCTGGTCGTCTTCACCCAGATCGGAGACTATGCCTTGACTCGTCTCGACGGAGTTTCGGCATTTCGGAGGGTGTCGCCTCGCTTGTTCCTACTGCCGCTGTTCGCCGGGTCCGGCGCCTTGCATGGTTGTGACGTGGTCAGCCGGATTTACGTGATCAATCCGACCGCCGAGAACTGCACCGTTCGACTGACGGTACAAGCGGCTGGGCATTCCGGCACACCGATCGAGGTGTCGCGGGAGTTGGGTCCCGGTCAAATGGCTGTCTGGAACGCCGCCGAGGTTTCCGGCGGCTCCTTGCTCGGCGGATTCGCCGAGGTGGAAACCGAGCCGGAAGAGGGAGTCATCGCTTTTCTCGAGACGAGGATTCCGGAGGTCTCGACGTTGTTCATGTTGCCGGGCGTGGCGCCGGCGGAAGTGGGAGTCTTGTATTCGCCGCAGTGGGCCTACTTGGAGAACGATCTATTTTCGTTGTTGGCTTTGGCCAACCCCCGGGACGATCTCACGACGACTCTGGAGGCGACGGCCGTGCAAGAGGACGGATCCCCGGCGGGGAAGGCTGTTTCGATCAGCCTTGGTCCGGGTGCGTGTGAGCATTGGCAGGTGTCGGAGCTTTTCCCGTCGGACGGCGACTTTGTCGGCTCGTTCGTCGGATCCTTGCGGATCCGAGTGCTCGAGGGGCCCACACCGGTGGGTGCCGTCCTATTTGCGGGAGAGGATCTGTCCTATGCCGCCGCCGCCCCGTTGCAGACGGAGCTGTCGCCGTCGGCGCTCTTCGGACACGTGGCAAGCATTCCGGGGGAATACTTCACCGGGCTGGCCTTGTTGAATCCGGGGGACGAAACCGGTGACGTGCGAATCTCCGTGTTCTCGCACTCCGGCGAGAGGATCGGCGGTGGCGACCGGCGGCTGGATCCGGGGGCGAGAATTTCGCAGGTTCTTCCGGAGTTGACGGATGTGGGACGGCAGCTGGGAGGCGCCATTCGTTTGGAAAGCACTGGGCCCCTGGCGGCTCAGCTGTTGTTTGGTACCGACTCGCTTTCGTTACTTTCCGCCGTGCCCGCCGTCCGGCCCCCGGGGACTTCTTCGTGTCGCGATGCGAGGCGGTGGCCTTTCCGCCGGGAGTCGATATGGAATACGCCGCTGGGGGAGGAGGCGCTGCTCCAGCCGGCGGAACTTGCTGCGCCGCAGGCCATGGGACTCACTGCGGACGAAGACATCCTGATTCTGGAGCCGGGTGCTCCTCTCAAGCCGGTGTTCAAGAACACCGCCGGCTGGGATCGTAACAAGATGCGGTGCGGAACGGTCACGTCCCAGCGGTTGTTTCCGGAGGAGGTGCCGGTGCCGGACGCGTTCCAAACCGACCCAGGGTACCTGGGCCTAACTCCGAACATGAGTGGGGCGATTCTGATGTCGGACGGGGTTACCGTGAAGCAAACCCAGCCGCTGCACGTCTGCGGTTACGGGGGCACGGTGACGAGCCAGTACGTGTTTCCCGACGCCCACTTGCGCCAAGGGGACGGTATTCAGGGCGCCCATGGGGGCAGTGGAATGTCGAGTCTCGGTGGAACCCTTCGTCTCGGGGAACTGGTTCCCGGAGGGGTGATTC
>JAPXNP010000447.1:0-2605 GCA_033811955.1 Acidobacteriota bacterium | reverse complement strand
GCCGTCACGATGATGTTCTCCGCCACGTACTCCTTAAAGCCCGGCAAGGTCACCCGCAGGGTGTACCTCCCCACCGGAGCGTTACGGATGGTGTAGTTGCCGACATCATTCGTCACGGCGGTTAGAGTCAGGTTCGTGTCCACGTTGACGGCGGCCACGTCGGCTCCCGGAATCGCCGCTCCCGTGGGATCCTGCACCTGCCCCGTGATGGTGCCGTAGAGGGCCTGGGCGTAGACGGCCGCCGGCGTCATGACCAGACACGCCGCAGCGATCAGAACTAACGTCCAGACGCGACATGGGTTAGAAAAGTTTCGTTTCATCAGAACCTCCTTCTGACTGTGGTTTATTTACCGTGTTGGCAATGCTCGACTCTCATCTTTCGTCCGCCGGCTCCGCTGCTCTGGGTTCCGGACAAGTAACATGATCAAAACCGATCGGTGCACGGGAGAAAAACATCGGCCTCCACTTCAGCAAGACGGTACATAGTATTCGAGCCGGAACATTGACCCTCACCCCACTGTGGATACGTGCAATCGCCATGCCCAATTTCCTCAACGTCGGACGATCGGAGGCAGAGCAAACCGCATCTCCTTAGAAGTCAATGTGTTCTACAAGGCACTCGAGGGTCGCGAGGAGTTTTCCCCGAAAAGACTTTCCCCTTTTCCGCACTGTCAACTCCAACAATTTGGATTTCAAGATCGATTTATCCAAAAAATTGAGTCGAGCCCGGTTCGGAAGATCCGATCGGAGGAAAGTCTAAGCACAGATAGGAAGCTAAACGAAGCATCGAATCTTTCAGTGGAGGGGTATTTTGCGGGCAACTCCGGATTGCTTTGGCCTTAGAAACATCTTTCCACGTAACCACCGATCCTAGTGGTATGGTTAATAATCGTTTGGGTTACGGGCGGGCACAGCAACCTTGGCCCGGGAGATCGTTTTGGACAAGCGACGGCTTCATCCTCCGAGAGAGGAGGCTGCCGAAGCGAGAGGCCCGAAAAGTCCGACCAGGGAACGGCGACCCTTCTCCCGGCGGTTTCGGGCTTTACGCGAACAGATAAGAGGATCTTGACGGAGTGCTCGATGGCGGCAAATCGAGTGTCTTGCACTACATTCTTCTCTTGTAGTTTTGATTGGCGTTGTTTGGTCCTGGGAGTCTTTTCAGTTCTCTTTGCGGTTCAAGGGGTGCACGCGAGGCCGGCCTTTCCTCAGGCACCCGACCCCCAGGAAGTCGAACGCCTGGCGCGCGAAGCCCAACGAGCATTTCAAGCAGGGGATTTCGTAACTGCGGCCCGCGATTACGACCGACTTGTCAACTTACTTCCGGATGTGCCCGGCCTGCACATGAATCTGGGGCTGGCCTACTATCTCGGGGGCAACCCCGCCGCCGCCGTGGAACCTTTGCGCCGGGCCGTCAGTCAAGATCCCTCCTTGGGTCCGGCATGGCTGTTTTTGGGCGCCGCCCTGCTGGACACCGGAAGACCGCAGGAGGCCGTTTCGCCGTTGCGGGAGTACCTCAAGCTGGACCCCAGCCGCGTGGAGGCTCTGGAAATGCTGGGGGACGCTCTCCTGCGCACGCAGGGTTGGACCGAAGCCCTGCCCGTCTATCGCCAGGCACTGAAGGGAAACCCTGAGAGCACTCGATCCTGGTACGGCCTAGGAAAGACTTATGAGCTGGCCGCCTCCCGCTTGTTTGACCGGCTCGACGAGAAGGCCCCGGAGTCGGCCTACTGGCTGGCGCTGATAGGGGAGGCACGACTGGCGCGTGGGCAGTTCTCGAGCGCTTTTTTCTTCCTCAAACAAGCCCTCAAGCTGGACCCCCGCTTGCGGGGCGTACACGCCGCTCTGGCGGCCGTCTACCGCTTAAAGGATCGACCGGACTGGGCGGAAATCGAAGAACAGAGAGAGGCCGCCCTGGGTCCTCCCGATTGTCGGGAGGAACCCGCCCTCTGTCGCTGGGCCGAGGGCGATTGCGACGGTCTTCTGCAGGAGGCTTCGAAAGCAGAAGATCCTTCAGTACTGTTTTGGGCCATCCGGTGCGCCAACCGGTCGGCGGCGAACGCATTCCAGAAGCTGGAAGAATTGCCGCCTTCGGTGGAACTGCATCGCTTTCGGGCCGAGCTGGAGCGAAGTCGGGGCCGTCACTCTGAATCGGTTGCGCACTGGAAGGAGGCCTTGAAACTCTCCCCCGACGACCCGACTCTGCAAGAAGAGTTGGCTTTTTCTTTGTATCTGAACCGCCACTACGAAGAGGCCTTGACAGAGACGGACCGTCTCTTGCAGCAACGGCCCGGCTCGCCCACACTTCAGTTTCTAGCTGGAGACTGCCGACTAAATCTCCAACGAGCCGAAGAGGCGATACCGTATCTCGAGCGTTCCGTCGAACTCGATCCTTCCCTACTCAACGCCCACGCCGCCTTGGGGCGGGCCTACATGCTGCTTGACCGGCCGGAGAAGGCTTTGCCTCACCTTGAGAAGGCCCTCCCGACCGACGGCGACGGCAGCCTCCATTTCCAGGTGGCCCAGGCCTATCGGCGTCTGGGTCGCATGGAGGACTCGCAGCGGGCCCTCCAAACCTACCAAGAGATAAAGCGGAAGCTCTCAGAAG
>JAPXNP010000446.1:2088-2607 GCA_033811955.1 Acidobacteriota bacterium | reverse complement strand
CCGCCCTAAGGGAGCCGGGTTTCCTGTGGTTAGCAACCTGTTCGGTACGCGGCGGCGTGTTGAGCAGGCTTTCGGTTCCCGTCCCCTTGAACTCGTGCGCCGGGCGGTTGAGCTGGTGCAGCAGACACTTCCTCCCGCCCTGACTCGGCTCTGGGCGTACCGTGACGTGGTAACCGCGGCCTTACACCTGGGAGTGCGGCGGGTTCGCCGGGGGCCCGTCATTGAGAGGACCGAGGAACCACGGCTGGATCGCTTGCCCGTGTTGACCTGCTGGCCTGAGGATGGGGGGCCGTTTCTGACCTTACCTCTGGTTTACACCGAGGATCCGGCGGGCCGAGCACACAACCTGGGGATCTACCGCATGCAAGTCTATGATGCGCGGACCACCGGGATGCATTGGCAGATCGGCAAGGGCGGGGGATTCCACTACGCCGCGGCGGAGCGCCGGGGTCGTGCCTTACCGGTGAGTGTGATGCTGGGTGGGCCTCCGGCGGCGATACTGGCGGCGGTGGCGCCGTT
>JAPXNP010000446.1:0-2078 GCA_033811955.1 Acidobacteriota bacterium | reverse complement strand
CCGGAGAACGTTCCCGAACTGATTCTGGCTTCACTGTTACTGGGCCGGCGGGTGCCCGTGGTGACGGGTCATGGTCCGCATCCCTTACTGGCGACGGCCGAGTTCGCTCTGGTCGGAGAGGTCCCGCCGTATGAGCGGCGCCCGGAAGGACCGTTTGGTGATCATTACGGCTATTACAGCTTGCGGCACGATTTTCCAGTTTTTCATATCGGGCGGATGTTTCACCGCAAAGACGCTGTCTATCCCGCGACGGTGGTGGGCAAGCCCCGGCAAGAGGATTTCTACATCGGCAACTTTCTACAGGAACTTCTTAGTCCGCTTTTCCCCTTGGTCATGCCGTCGGTGCGGGACTTATGGTCGTACGGAGAGACCGGTTTCCACAGCCTGGCTTCAGCGCGGGTTCAGGAGCGTTACGGCCGCGAAGCAATGACGGCTGCGTTCCGAATTCTCGGCGAAGGTCAGCTCTCCCTGACGAAGTTCCTGTTCGTGGTCGACGCCCCCGTAGATTTGCGGGATTTTCCCGGAGTGCTGACGCATGTTTTGGAGCGGACGCAGCCGGAGACCGACTTGTACGTATTCGCTCACCTTTCGATGGATACGCTGGATTACACGGGTCCGAGGTTGAACGAGGGTTCAAAAGGAGTCTGGCTGGGCCTGGGAAGTCCGGTGCGGGATTTGCCGCGGGAACTTCACCTGCCGGACGGCCTCGGTCGGGAGTACGGCCGGGCGCATGTTTTCTGTCCGGGGTGTTTGGTGGTGGGTGGGCCTTCGCGGGCGGAAGAGCCGGAGTTTGGTGTGCGCGTAGCACAGGATCAGCGGCTGCGCGAATGGCCTTTGGTGGTAATCTCGGACGAACCACGGCGGACGGCGATTTCGACGGTTAACTTTCTTTGGACGGTCTTCACCCGTTTCGAACCTGCCGCCGACATCTATGCCGGTTCGCAGCGGATAGCCCGCAACCAAATCTGCCGAAGTCTTCCTATCGTCATCGATGCTCGATTCAAGGCCGGCTTCCCGGGCGAATTGAGCGGCGATCCGCTGATCGCACAACGAGTAAGCCGGCGGTGGAGCGAGTACTTTCCGGGCGGTGTCGAGATGGGTGATCCGGAAACCGCACATTTGACGCCGATCTGAGCGGGTGGTTCGGCGGAACCCGCATGGATCTGCGGGCTGATCCCCCTTACCCGAGTCAAGCGAAAGCGGATTATGCCGGTGGGCGCCTTCTAAAGCTTCAGGTGCGTAACGCCGATCCTGAGTGCCGAAAGCCGGGGAGATTTGTGATTCGTGTTTGAACCTTCGCTTGAAAAGGACGGTGAAGTAGTCGCTCAGAAGGAGGAAGAACACATGCCGTTGATCCAATGGGAAGATCGCTTTTCGGTCGGAATACGTAAACTCGATCAGCAGCACAAGGGCCTGGTGGGGATGATCAATGAACTTCACGACGCCATGAAAGCGGGGAAGGGGCAAGAGGTTGTCAGCGAGATCGTGCAGCGCCTGGCCGCTTACGCGAAGAACCACTTTTCCTCCGAGGAAGAGTTGTTCGATCTTCACGGCTACCCCGAGGCCGCGCGGCATCGTCAAGAGCATGCCCTGCTGGTGGAAAAGGTGGCGCAGTGGCAAAGGGATTTGCAGGTAGGACGCAAGGGGATCACTATCGAGGTGGCTCATTTTCTGCGGAATTGGTTGACGAACCACATCTTGGAATCGGACAAGCGATACGGGCCGTTCCTGAACGCTAAGGGTGTTCAGTAGTATTCGACCGCCGTGCGCATGGGCCTACGACGTACTACGTACCGGGTACTACGCAGGCGGTAGAAACGAAACGCCCGGTTTTGGCGCTTGGTCTGCGGGCGGGGAGGCCGTCGTGTTCGGATGGCGACGGCAACCCGCCGCCCCATTATGGAGTCCGAATTTATCGACCTTCCGCTAAAGGAGGTCGTCGATCGAACCAGGGACGGGCCTGCTCAAGTTGAGCGGCCAGGCGGAACAACCGGGCTTCTTCCCCCAGCGGGGCAATGAACTGAATACCCACGGGAAGTCCCTGTTCGGTCCAGTGCAATGGGACCGACATAGCCGGC
>JAPXNP010000445.1:0-2615 GCA_033811955.1 Acidobacteriota bacterium | reverse complement strand
CAAGCCGAAGGTGGCCTACCAATTCGGTGCTCGTTTCAACCTAAGAACGGGCTCCCTTTCGGACCCGATGACTTCACGAGTCGGCGACAGCGCTACCGCTTGCTCTGTCTCTTAGCTTCACAGCTGTGGCGGAGCCGACTCCGTAATCTACAGACGGCAGGAGCTCAAATCCAGGCCGGCAATCGAGCTCCCCCGCCCGGCCTTGACCGAACCAGTCTCATAAGATCCACCTCGCAGGTCAGACCCGACATATAGCATTCCGGCGGAAGGAGAATCCCTATGGATGAGTTTCTGGCAGAGGTGGTGGGAACGGCAATTCTGATTGTAATCGGCAACGGTAGCGTCGCCAACACGAACTTGGCCCGCTCCAAGGCCCAGGGCGGCGGCTGGATCGTAATCACGACCGGATGGGGACTCGCCGTCGCTCTTGCGGTTTACGCGGCAGGTCGCATCAGCGGCGCCCACATCAACCCGGCGGTCACCGTCGGACTCGCGGCAAGCGGTGCGTTCCCTTGGCACAGTGTGCCTACGTACTTGCTGGGCCAAATGATCGGTGCCGCGCTCGGAGCTCTCTTGGTCTGGCTGGCCTTCTTCCGGCATTGGGCGGAGACCCCCGACGCCGACGCCAAGCGTGCGTGTTTCTGCACAACTCCGGCGATCCGGGATTACCCGGCGAACTTGGTAACGGAGATGATCGGTACGTTTCTTTTAGTCTTCGCCATCCTCGCTGTCGGAGACCAGGCTCAAGCCTTGAGAACTCCACAGGATCTAGACCTCTCGGTGGTCTTCAGTGCAGGTCTGCAACCTCTCTTGGTGGGATTTCTCGTGTGGGCCATCGGCCTCTCCCTCGGAGGACCTACCGGATATGCCATCAACCCCGCGCGAGACCTGGGCCCACGGATCATGCATGCTTGTCTACCCATCGCAGGCAAGACTCATTCCGACTGGAGTTACTCCTGGGTCCCCGTCGTGGGGCCCCTGGTGGGAGGCTGCCTGGGAGCTTGGACGTATGTCTGGATAGCGTTTTGAGTCCTGCGGGCAACCCTCAACCTCCAAGAGCGCGTTGATTGTATGGATGTGGTAGATCACGGATTGGAAGCTTCGTCCGGATCCTCCATGAAGGGACCGAAAGAGGCCAGCCTAAGCAAATGGTTTCTTGTCTGCAGACTCTGCCCAGAAGACTTTCGGATGCCCCACCACATTCTCAGCGAAAACTGAAAGCCGACTTCGATGGTCGGAACCGCCGGATCGCATGGCGGTGCGGTTGCATCAGGTGAAACACAAGACCGGGATTCAGCATCTCAGGGAGGATCCGGATCGTGGGCGGATCTGCCATCCCCTCCCGAGGCATTGAAAGCCGCAATCCTCGCATCGAGTCCCCCAGGATAAGCCGCACTCGGATTGCGTGAAGAGATTCGGTGTTAGTCCGGCAAGCTTGCTCGGTAGGAGTCCCACCAGCCAGATCCGGCCTATTGGCAGCGGTGAGAGGCGTGCGTGTTGCTTTGACCCAGTTTGAGTTGAATAGGTTCCTCCTGCCTCTCGGCCCTGAGCCCCTCGTCTAGCGATCGGATTGCCAGACGATACCCGACCACGGCCAGGGCTCCAAATACCGCCACGGTTCCGAGCGCCGCCGCCGGCTGAATCTCCGTCCAGCCGCCCAGAGCTTCGCCCCGCGTCCATAACAGGTCTGTCGCAGCAACGACACCCAGAAAAATAAGCGAAGGGACCGCCCAACGCCAGCGAACGTCCCAAACGAGAGCCGTTCCCGCCTGCGCCACCGAGGCCAGCACGGCGGTAATCCAGATCCACATAAGCCCGCCGACACTCTGAGAGGACTCAAGGTTCCCCCAGATCTGCTGAGCCAGCCAACCAGCCGGAAGAACCAGTAGTCCCGTCAAAGCTACAGCCAAGGTCAGAAAGAAAATCTTTGCCCGAGCAACCGAAACGGAATCACCCACCTGGTCCCGCCACCGGCGCAGCTCACCGGAACCGCGCTCTTCAACGATCGCCGCCTTTGCAAGTAGCATCGGGGTCAGTACCAGGCCCAATAGGCGCCAAATCCAGGCTTCTACATCCGGACGCGAATAGACGTCGACCACTGCAAGGAAGACGAATGAGACGGTCAACAGGCACCAGAAACCGCCATGGCGGCGAACTTCTCGGGTGAGTAGCTCATACGTACCCATTCCCCACTCCCTCTCATACACACGTTTGAAGAAGACTGGGAAACCCAGCCCGCATCAACCTTACTCCTCAGTTTCCCCTCTTTGCAACGACCCAGGTTTTGATAATGCCGCCCACTCCGGCTCTTGGCCACATGCTCGGCACACAGCCTGGGGTGCTGCGATCACTCGCCGCCGATGCAACTCCTTGCCGCTTCATCCGTCCAAAGCTCCCGAAACTTCCCTGCCTCGGTTGGCCGACACAAGAATTTCCCAACCGAAGTCACACCGACAGGTGAACGGTATCTTGCTCATAGATCGGGGAGCATGCCGATTCTGAAGTTACTTCCACCGGGACAACCCGAAGGGCTGCAAGGTAGGTGCAACACGGGCTTTCCAGCAGAAGGCCCGAGCTCTCTTTGTAAGGAGCCGCATCGAGGACAGTTCGCAGCT
>JAPXNP010000444.1:0-2617 GCA_033811955.1 Acidobacteriota bacterium | reverse complement strand
CCTGTCAACACTCAGGTACAGTACCGGCTTTTCCGGGGTGCGCTGATTCCCGAAACGCCGGCGATTGAGGTCTACCGAAGATGATAGTCGACCTTGCAGAGCTGCGCTTGAGCGGCGAGCCCCTGGATGTGGAGGCCGACTTCACCGAGTCGGAGCTGCGGCTGACCGACCCGGTGTTCGCACTGGCGGGGCCGGTCTCCGCGCGCATGCGAGTCAGCCTGCGCGGAGATTGTGTTCGGGTCAGAGGAAGTCTGGATTGTGACCTGGTTCTGACCTGTTGTCGCTGCGCAAAGGGGGTCGCTCGGCATCTCTCGAAAGAGTTCGGGCTCGAGTACTGGCCGGACCCCGAGGTCGAGGCCGGTGAGGAACTCGAGCTCAAGTACGAGGACTTGGACATCGGCTTTTACCATGACGATTGGCTGGACCTGTCCGGAGTGGTCGGGGAGCAGGTGGTTTTGGAGATTCCGATGAAACCACTCTGTAGAGAGGATTGTAAGGGGCTTTGTGACCGATGTGGTGCCGACTTGAACGAGGGCGAATGCGGTTGTTCCCGAGAGAAGGTCGACCCTCGATTGGCTGTTCTGGCGGAAGTGAAGAAGAAGTTGATCCATTGATCGTCTGATACGGGAACTGGAGTTTGAGTAGAAGAAAGGAGAAGAGCCGTGGCGAACCCAAAACGAAGACATTCTAAGTCGCGGAGGGGAAAGAGGCGGGCGCACGACGGCTTGTCGTCCCCCAGCCTGTCGGCGTGTCCGCGTTGTGGCGCTCTGGTGTTGCCCCATCGGGTTTGTCCTTCTTGCGGAACCTACAAGGGACGCCAGGTTGTCGAGGTGGAAGAAGGCGCTTGATCGGATCTTCCGCCTGAGGCGGAATTTTCGGAGCATTTTGCCCTGGGTTGATTGGTTGTCGGGGGAGGTAGGATGGCGCGAGCGTTCATCTTTCCGGGACAAGGCTCTCAGTATCCGGGAATGGGGAGGGAGTTGTATGCCCGATTTCCGGAAGCCCGGGAAGTTTTCCGAGAGGCGGACGACAGCCTGGGATTCTCCCTCAGTCGTCTTTGCTTCGAAGGACCTGAAGAGGAGCTCCGGCTTACCGAAAACACGCAGCCGGCGCTTCTGACCGTTTCGGTAGCCGTCTATCGGGTGCTCTCCCGCCTGGGCGTGGAACCCGACCTGGTGGCCGGGCATAGCTTGGGAGAATATTCCGCACTGGTGGTTTCGGGTTCGCTGGCTTTTTCCGACGCGGTGCGGCTCGTACGACGGCGGGGGCATTTCATGCAAGAAGCTGTGCCGGTGGGAGTGGGCGGTATGTTGGCCGTCATGGGCCTTGATCTGCCGACGGTGGTGACTTTGTGCAAAGAGGCCGCCCAAGGTGAGATCGTCACTCCGGCCAACCAGAATGCTCCCGATCAGATTGTCGTGGCCGGTCACCTGGGAGCCCTGCAACGCTTGGCCGATCTGGCGAAGTCGCGGGGAGCCCGGCGAGTGGTGCCGCTTGCAGTGAGCGCTCCGTTCCACTGCCCGCTGATGAAGCCCGCCCAGGAGCGGATGCGTCCTCTTTTGGAGCAAACGGAATTTAATGACTTGCGTTTTCCCTTGATCAACAATTACGATGCACGGCGAATCGTCTCCGGTGAGGAGGCGCGGGAAGGACTGATCCATCAAATCGCCGCGATGGTTCGCTGGACGGAGAGTCTTGAGCTGATGAGGGACTTGGGGGCAACCGAGTTCGTGGAGGTGGGGCCCGGACGTGTATTGACGGGGTTGGTGCGCAGGACCTTACCGGATGTGACGGCGGTTGCGGTTGAGAAACCCGAGCAGGTGGAGACTTATGTTCAACCTCACTGAGAGAGTGGCGTTGGTAACCGGTGCCGCCCGGGGGATCGGCCGCCGGATCGCGGAGGTCCTGGAGTCAGCCGGTGCCTCGGTGGTCTTGTCCGACTACGCCGATTGGGGCGAGGAATTGGAGAAAGTTGGAGAGCGCTCCTGGGGGATCCGGTTGGACGTGACCGATTCGGCTCGGATCAAGGTCGTTGTCGGCCGAATTGTCGACCGCTTTGGCCGCCTGGATATTCTGGTAAATAACGCGGGCATCACCCGGGACGGCCTGCTGTTGAGAATGAAGGAAGACGACTGGAAGCGTGTCTTGTCGACAAATTTGGATAGTGTTTTTCTCGTGACCCGCGAGGCGGTGACGAGGATGATGAAACAGCGCTACGGGCGCATCGTAAACATCGGCTCGGTTGTGGGGTTGATGGGCAATCCGGGGCAGGCGAACTACGCGGCCAGTAAAGCGGGTGTCGTCGGCTTCACCAAGGCGGTGGCGCGAGAGATGGCCGGGAGGAACATCACGGTTAACGCGGTTGCTCCCGGGTATGTCGACACCGCGATGACCCGGGAATTGCCGGAGACTGCCAGAGAGAATCTGTTGCGCATGATCCCGTTGGGTCGGATGGGCACGGTCGATGACATCGCCTGGAGTGTGTTGTTCCTGGTTTCAGAGGAGGCGGGATATATCACGGGACATGTGCTGAATGTGAATGGTGGTATGTACATGTAGGCCGGCAACCTGCCGGTGGGTGGTTTGGAAATCGGTCAACACTTGGATGGAGTGAAAA
>JAPXNP010000443.1:0-2619 GCA_033811955.1 Acidobacteriota bacterium | reverse complement strand
GTGGTGGAGGGATCTGCAGTCGACCACATGTCGTTCTCTCTGCCCGGCTTCGGGAGCCGCATGATCGAGACCGACGGAACGGGTCCGCTTGCGGTAGGCGCCGCCGTGGTCGTCACGGAGGGAGGTGAAGGTTGCCCGCTGGAGGTTTCGCTGACCTACGAGTTGCTTGGCTCGTTTGTCTCGGTGCAGCCGTCGGCCCTCCAAATGCGTCGGCGGATCTTCGTTACCGTTTCGCCGGAAGAGAACACCGGGGTAGCGCTTTACAATCCTGACGGAGCTCGGGCCGCGCAGATCAGAATCGACCTTTTGAATGAAGCGGGAACGTCGATGGCGACGCAAATCCTGGGGCTGGAGGCGGGTCGGCACTTCGCCCGTTTCGTGACCGAGGAGGAGCTTTTCGCCGATCAGATCCCCTCGGACCCGGGTTCGTTCCAGGGAAGCCTGCGTCTGGAGGTGATCTCGGGCCCGGCGGTCTCGGCCATCGGGCTGGTGCAGCGCGCGTCGGGCGCCTTGATCGCGCTCCCTGCGGGGGAGGGGTTCTTCCAAGCCCGTGATGCCAAGATTGTTGACTTTGCAGGCCAAGATGCGCTTTTGCGGGGCCTCAATCTGGGCGGATGGCTGGTGCCGGAAGGCTACATTCTGAAGGTGCCCGGGTACGGTTCGCCGAGTTCGATCCGGTCTCTCATTGTCGATCTTGTCGGCGAGCAGGCTGCCAAGGAGTTCTACGAAAGGTATTACGGGAACTATGTCCAGGAGGCGGATATTGAGGAGATCGCCCGCTGGGGTTTTAACTCCGTGCGGATTCCTTTTCATTATCAGCAGCTTTACGATTCGGGGGAAGACCGGTTCCTGGAAGAGGGTTTCGCTCGTCTCGACCGGGTGATACGCTGGTGCCGAGAGCGGGGGATCGGGGTGGTTCTCGACATGCACTGTGCTCCCGGCGGCCAGAACCCTAACAATATTTCGGACAGTGACGGCAGGGCGCTGCTTTGGTCCGAAGCCGGTTTTCGGGACCAGACGGTGCAAGTCTGGCGGGAGATTGCGCGCCGATACGCCTGGGAGAAGTGGGTCGTCGGCTACGATTTGCTCAACGAGCCCGTTCTTCCGTCGGGCGTCGCAAACGTCTCGTTACAGGCCCTCTATGGGTGTTTGGCGGCGGCGGTTCGAGAAGTCGATCCGAACCACCTACTCTTCATCGAGGGGAGCTCATACGCGACCAATTTCACGCCGCTCGAGCCGCCGGTGGACGACCAAGTAGTCTACAGTTTCCACAAATACTGGAACGACACGAGCGTGCAAACGATTCAGGAATACCTGAACTTGCGGGAGTGTACCGGCAAGCCTTTGTGGGTTGGGGAGTTCGGAGAGAATTCCAACCCTTGGGCGTATCGGGTGATCGAGCTGTTCGAAAGTCACCGAATCGGGTGGTGTTGGTGGACGCATAAGAAGGTGGACACAATTACGAGTCCACTATCGGCTCCGTTTCCCGAACGGTATCGCCGGGTGGTCACGTACTGGGAGGAAGGCGGTTCACCTCCGCCGGCGGAGGAAGCGCAAGCCGGCCTTCTCGAATTGGCCGACGCGCTCAAGGTAGAGAACTGCCGGGTGCTTCCCGATGTGGTGGCGGCGCTGACCGATCCCTACCGGGGTGTCGATCCGAAGCCTTACGTTGAACACGTTCTCCCGGGAAGCATAGCCGCGGTGGACTACGATGTGGGGGAAGAAGGGTACGCCTACCACGACAACGATTCCTTACGCGTGAGCTACGAGAACTGGACGCCGTGGAACCAAGGTTGGCAATATCGTAACGACGGTGTCGATATCGAAGAGTCAGCCGATCCCGGAGGTCGAACCTGGAACGTCGGTTGGATGAGTGACGGGGAGTGGCTCAGGTACGCGGTGAGTATTGAAAAAGGGGGACGGTACAACGTTCGGTTGCGGGTGGCCGGCAACGGAGGCCGCATTCGGTTGGCTCTCGACGGAGTCCCTCTCGGCGGCGAACAGGTGGTTCCAGCCACCGATGGTTGGCAGCGGTGGACGGTAATGCAAATCCCCGACGTGCAGCTCCCTTCAGGCCGACACGTCCTCAAAGTCGAGGTCGTCCGGGGCGGCTTCAACCTGAGTTCGCTGGAGTTTTCGAAGACTGATATCGTTCAATGACCGTGTGCATTGTCGAATCGAGGTGCTCGGCCGGAGCGCAGCCTCCCTGCCTGGGACTCCTAGAGGAGGCCTCGAACCGAAAATCGGCGTTCCGGCTGCAAGCTGTAAGATGGTGCTCGATGTTCTAGAGAGGGAGGAGTAACGATGCGTGGGAAGAAGTTGGTGACCATTGTTTCCGTAGGACTGTTTCTGGTCGCTTCAGGGAGTGTAGTTTCGGCCCAGGCGTCTACCGCCGTCGAAGTGCCGCCTATCCAACTGGAGAAGGTGGAGCCGACGGGCGGGAAGCCGTTGATGGAAAGTCTCGCGCTGCGGAGATCCATCCGGGAGTTCAGCGATCGGCAGATACCCGAGACGGTTCTTTCAAAGCTACTTTGGGCGGCGGACGGGGTGAACCGCCCTGACGGGAAACGGACGGCACCGTCGGCGTGGAACCGGCAGACGGTGGAAATATACGTGGTG
>JAPXNP010000442.1:0-2621 GCA_033811955.1 Acidobacteriota bacterium | reverse complement strand
CGCCACGCAGCCGCACGCTACGATTACCTGCTCCGATCCTTACAGTGGCTGGAGTACTATTTGCAGGGGCCGGGAGGGGATCCCCCGCCCTACCAGGTGGATTATCAGCTGAACGCGTTCCCGGAAATCAAGAACTAGCACAACCTATGCACCTTAATCCATTAAGAAACATCCGAGGCGTCCTGTGGTGTACCGCCTCCCTTCTGCTCTCGAACTGCGTGGGGACGGGTGACCCCGGCGCAAAGACTTCCGAGGAATCCGTCGGCACTTTCGAACACGAGCAAGACATGACCACTTTTGGTAACCAACTTGAGTTCCTTCGCCGCCACGTCGATGTCATCTTGTTGGAACGCGGGCCCGCCCAGGTCGCCATAGTGCCGTCTTGGCAGGGTCGGGTCATGACAAGCACCTCTTCCGGACCTGGGGGGCCGGGTATGGGTTGGATCAATACGGAATTGATCAACTCGGGTGAGGTGCTCCCTCATATGAACCCGTACGGCGGTGAGGATCGGATCTGGCTCGGACCCGAGGGAGGACAGTACTCCATCTTTTTCCCGCCGGGAGTTCCTTTCAGATTCGATCACTGGCAGGTACCCGCTTTCCTGGATACCGAGTCCTTTGACGTCGTCCGATCCGACGCGGAGGAGGCCTGTTTTCACCGGCGTGTACGTTTCGAAAACTATTCGGGAACGCAGTTCGACGTTGACATCGATCGCTGCGTCCGGCTGCTTCCTCCCGAGGAAGCCGTCGAAGCGGCTGGAATTTCTTGGCAGGGGCTGCAGGCTGTCGCCTTCGAGTCCGTGAACCGGATTACAAACCGGGGAAGTGAGGCGTGGACGGCGGACAAGGGCTTACTGTCCATCTGGATCTTGGGGATGTTCCCCCCGTCGCCACGGACCACCGTGATCATTCCGTACCGGCTGCCGCCAGATGCGCCGGACAAGCCCCGCGTCAATGATCGCTACTTCGGGAAAGTGCCGGAGGACCGGCTTATTGTCGGCCCGAGTTGCCTTTTCTTTCGGGCGGACGGAGGGTATCGCAGCAAGATCGGCCTGGGTTGGGAGTATGCAGCGCCCGTGATAGGCAGTTGGGACGCTGAGCGTGAGGTTCTTACGGTGGTGGAATACACCCTGCCCGATACACCCAAGCCCTACGTCAATTCCATGTGGGAGCTGCAGGAAGACCCCTATGCGGGAGACGTTATCAATGCTTATAACGACGGCTCTCCGGCACCGGGACAGCCTCCCTTGGGTCCTTTCTACGAGCTGGAAACGTCCTCACCTGCGGCGCAACTTGCTCCCGGGGAGAGCTTGGAGCACCGGCATCGCACGTTTCACGCCGCCGGGAACCGGAAGGATCTGGAAGAACCGGCTCGGCAACTTCTGGGTACGGAGCTGCGGGAGGCGCCTTGGCAGTAACCGCCGATTGGGGACTCGGATACGAGGAGACGGTTAACGTTCGGGAAAGCGACGTTGCCTCGAACGGCCGGAAGTCCCACCGTTCCGGTGAGCTCGAGACCCGGCGCGGGAGGCCTCCGGTTTCACCACCCGCCGACGTCTTGGATATGTGCTGGATTTTCGTTTCCAAAAGGTGACCCAATGCGCGCAGACGACTCAAAAGATCGAAAGTCATGCCGCCTCGTGTACCGGCGAGACTTCCTTGCCCTTACGGCTGGAGGCGCGGTTTCGGGAATCCTCCTGACCGGATGTACACTCCCGGGCGGTTCACCCTGGCGCTTTTTCACGCCGGAGGAAGCATCCCAGTTGGAGTCGGTCGTGGACCGCATTATCCCGCCCGATGTAGACCCGGGGGCTGCTGCAGCCCAGGTGGTTCGATTTATCGACTTGCAACTTGTCAGCTATTACCGCGCCCACCAGGAGACGTACCGGCGAGGTCTGGCGGCCTTGGCACAGACGGCGCTTCAGCTCAAGGGAGGATCGTTTACCGGGCTTTCTCCCGAAGAACAGGACAAGCTGTTGATCCAACTGGAAAGCGATGAAGTGCCCGTGGAGCTCTGGAGTGAGCTTTCTTCCTCCGCGTTTTTCTCGTTGCTGGTAGATCACACCATGCAAGGTTTTTACGGACCCCCTCGGCATGGGGGTAACCGGGAACTTGTGGCCTACCAGGTAGTCGGGCTTCCTTATCCACAGATTCTGGGGCGTGTACATCCGCCGGACAAGGAGGTCCCGCGACCCCATTCCACCTCCGTCAACCAAGCAGCCGCTGCTGCGCAGCCCTCCAGGTGAGCTTCATTATGTTTCGTTCAAAGAAGAACTCCGACCAAGCGGGCAGATTGCCGAAGAAAGAACGCGGAAAGCGCCGTCGCTTTGTCTTTTGGGTGGCGAGCATAATCCTCGTACTTTTCGGTGCGGCTGTTCTGATCAACGCGGGGTATTACGTGGGCTCCATCTCCTCCGGAGAGTTCTGTGCAAGTTGCCACATCATCCGGCCCAGCGTCGAGCTTTGGCAGGTGTCTACCCACCGCAACATTCCGTGTAGCGATTGTCACGGCAGCGCCTTTACCTTGAGCGTGGAAGCTCAGCGAACGCACTGGGAACGCCTCTACCTTCAGCTAACCGGCCGGCTTCCCCGGGATGTCGCGCTCAAGGACCGTCACGTGG
>JAPXNP010000441.1:0-2633 GCA_033811955.1 Acidobacteriota bacterium | reverse complement strand
AGCCGACGGAACACGGAACCGCTTCTTCTTCCCCCGCCGTGGCCTCTCGGGTTGCGACAGCTTCCGGGGAAACCGGCAACCTCCAAACAAACCTCGGGCACCAGCCCTCAACTTCTCCGGAAACTATTCAAGGTTCGGCTCGAGCCTCGGCTCCGCTTTCACCGGGGAATCCGCCGGCAAGTGAGTCCCTGGCACAGCAGATCTTCGGCCAACTCGTCGCTAGGATGAAGCTTGAGAAGTGGCCCGGAGTAGACAGCCTCTCGGTGCAGCTCAGACCGGAGATTCTTGGGCGCGTGGTGATCGAAACCCGCCGGGAAGACGGAGATCGGCTGCACACCTTGATTCGTGCCGAAGACCCGGCGGTCAAGCAATTGCTCGAACTACGCTTGCCGGAGTTGGTGCAACGCCTGGCCGAGGCGGGGATTCGTCTCGACTCGGCGAGCGTGGAGTGGTCGGGATCCGAGGCCGGTGGGTCGCCGCACGATCATCAAGGAGGTAAGCAGGCCCAGACCGGTGACACGGAAACGATCGGTACCCCTGAACCAAGTCCGTTGGAGGACGTTGAGGGGACGACGGGAGCGGAAGGACTCAGTTATTTCGCATGACGGAAACAAAGGAGAGATCCGATGGAAGTCTCGGCGACAGGTTACAACGTTGCTGCGGGTGCCCAAGAAGGGGTAGACCGGACGGACAACACCACCTTGGGAAAAGACGATTTCTTGCGGCTGCTGGTGGCCCAACTGAGCAATCAGGATCCGTTGGAACCGCAAGATCCCTCTGAGTTTGTAGCCCAGCTCTCGCAACTGACCTCGTTGGAGCAGCTGATCACCATCCGGCAGGCGGCTGAGGAGAGTAATCGGTTGTTGTCCCAGTGGCTCGAAAGCCAGGCAGGGCAAAGCGGTGCATCTGTAGGAGAATCACGAACGTCGGCAGCAACCTGGCCAATACGAACACGGTCGGTTATAAGGCGACCAATGTTTTTTACGAGGAACTGCGGGCCGCCACCAGCGGAGGAGCGGAGTCCGGCCAGGGGGTGCAGCCGTCGTCGACACAGCAGGTCTGGAGTCAGGGGAACATCCAGCAGTCTCAGTTGGCCACGGATATGGCCATTCGAGGGAGTGGTTTTTTCGTGGTGGGTGACGGTATCAGCTCGGAATTCTATACCCGCGCCGGCAACTTCACGCTGGATGCCGAGGGGAAGCTGGTCACGGCCGACGGTCTTTACGTTTTGGGCTACCCGGTGACGGAGGCCACGGGTCAAATCAATACGAACACGAACCTCGTCCCCCTCGATCTGAAGCCCGGCAAGGTCCTCCCGGCCGTAGCCACTACCGAGATTCGCTTTACGACGAATCTAAACGCGGACGCCCCCGTGGGCGAGGCTTTCTCGACCACGGTCAAGATCTACGACAGCCTTGGCGTCGCCCATCCCGTGACGATTCGGTTCGAGAAGACAGCGCCTGGTGTGTGGGATTACGAAATGACGGTGCCGAGCAGCAGCGTGTCGGGCGGCGGAAGCGGTGTGCTTAACACCGGGCAGATCACCTTTGGTCCCGACGGGAAACTGGCCACCCCCGCGAACGATGTCACGGGGATTCACTTTACGCCCGCCAGCGGGGCGGACCCGGTGACCTTTACTTGGGATTTGTGGGACGAATTGGATCCCACCAAAACGTACATGACTCAGTACCGCCTACCCAGTTCGACGTCTCAGACGTTTCAAAACGGACAGGCCGCCGGTACGCTGGACGAAATGATCGTTCGGTCGGACGGTGTGATCGAAGGTATCTTCAGTAACGGAGAGACCGCTCCGCTGGCGCAAATAGGGATGGCGCTGTTCGCCAGTCCACAAAACCTGGTCCGAACCGGAAACAACCTGTATGCTCGAACCACTCAGTCCGGCGAACCCACCATCGGAACTCCGGCGACCGGGGGTCGTGGCAACGTTCAGGGGAATGCCCTTGAACTGTCCAACGTCGACATTGCCGAGGAGTTCATCAAGCTTATCCTGTACCAGCGGCAATATCAGGCCAATTCGCGAATGATCACCACGGCCGACCAGATCACGCGCGAAGCCATCCAGTTGAAGCAGTAGTGACTTATCATCGGGCCGCCGGCTGTCGGGCCGGCGGCCCCGTCGGATTTTCGACTTTCCTAGGTGTTGGCTGGTCAGGCCGGGGGCGGCGGTTCTTTCAATCGACTGGGGCAACGGTTCTTCTCTCCCGTCAGCTCACAGCAGTGCCGGAAATCTTTCGATGGGGTTGGTTCATGCGGGATCTTTGCCTATCGTTGGGGGCTATGGAGCGGGGAGGGGAAGAGCCGAGCCGACAGTGCGGTGGTTTCGTGCAGCGGTCCCCTATGCCGCCGTCTTGACGGTATCGTTCTTCGACGTCTTGTTCTTGGGACGCACGCTCGACACCTACCCGTTCGTCCCCGGCGTGACATATGTCGAGGCCGGAAGGAGAGGTCCACCGTTTTGTAACGATGCGGGTGCCTCGGTTTGGGCTTTCAAACCGTGGGACCGACTGTACACCGGGAGCTCTTCGAACACGGTCACGTTCCGCTCCGGAATCCGTATCAGGCGACCGGTGTTTCGCTGGCCGCCAGCTTTCAGTCCGGCGTGTTTTCGCCTC
>JAPXNP010000440.1:0-2635 GCA_033811955.1 Acidobacteriota bacterium | reverse complement strand
GAATTCCGTCAAGATCACGATGGGGTTCTTGGAACTGGCGGCCGCGCTGAAGTTCCTCAGCAACGTGGATTTGGTGTACCAGTGGGAAGTACTGACGCGTCCCGTATTCCTTTCCATTTGGCTGGCAATCGGGTTGATGACGGCCATGTATCTGTTGGGATGGTTTCATTTGCCGCACGAGGAGCCTTCCCGCACCGTGGGACCGGGGAAGGTGTTGTTTGCCACCTTCTTCTTGGCTGTGTCGTTTTACCTCTTGCGAGGACTTTTCGGTTTCGGCTTGGGTGAACTCGACGCCTTTCTGCCCCCGCGGGATTACGGAGCCGAGGAGGTGGCAGCTCGGCTGGGCCCGCCGGCGGAAAGCCCTGAAGACACGAGGTGGTTTAGGGACTACGAGGAAGCATTGGAGGCGGCCCGGCAAGAGAATCGGCCGCTTTTCGTGGATTTTACGGGTTACACTTGCACGAATTGTCGATGGATGGAGGCGAACATGTTTCCCCGTTCCGAGGTGCAAGAACTGTTCAGCCGGTACATCCTGGTGCGCCTGTACACGGACGGAGGTAAGCCGGAGCACGAAGCTAATCGCCGCTTGGAGCAGGAGCGCTTCGCGACGATAGCCTTGCCGTTCTACGCCCTGATGTCGCCGGAAGACGAGGTCTTGGCCACTTTCCCCGGCTTGACCCGAGAACCGGAGGAATTTGTGGGATTTTTGGAGACAGGACTTCAGCGCTTCCATGGTGGCCTCGTCTCCCGATAATTCGCCTGGGTCGACATGGCCTCAAGCCTCTGGGTTGTTTGGCTAGGGGATTGCTCCCCGACGGTAGGGGGCAGGCGGTTCATTTTTTCAACTTCGGCCTTCTGAGTCTCGGCTTTCAAGCTTCCACCGCCCGGATCTTCGGCTTTCTCGCACCTTCAACCTCCGGCACCTCTTCTCGGCGGGGACAGCTTCGACCGCATGGTACTGAGGTTGTGAGGTCGACCGACCCTAGTTTGAAGTGAGGGAAAACAAACTGCTCGAAGGTTTGCTAACCTATGCAAGCGGATCATGAGTGGGTTGAGCTTGTGGTGGTGTTGAGAACGTGGTGTCTCGCATCCTCCAGCAGGAACTGAATCGAGCAATTGTAAGGAGAAGAAGTATGGCGATCATCGATTTCGGAGGCGTCAAAGAGGAAGTGGTGACGCGGGAGGAATTTCCCGTTTCGAAGGCGTTGGACATTCTTAGAGACGAGACCATCGCAGTGATCGGGTATGGCGTGCAGGGCCCGGCCCAAGCTTTGAACATGAAGGACAACGGTTGCCGCGTCATTGTCGGACAGTCTCGGAAGTTCCAGCGGGATTGGGATCGCGCGGTGGCCGACGGTTGGGTTCCGGGCGAAACGCTTTTCGATATCGAGGAGGCTGCGCGCCGGGGCACCATCATCCAAATGCTGGTCTCCGATGCGGCCCAGTCCGCCATCTGGCCCAGCATCAAGAAGTGCTTGAAGCCCGGGGACGCTCTCTATTTCTCCCACGGATTTGCCATCGTCTACAAGGATCAGACCGGGGTCGTTCCGCCGCCGGACGTGGACGTGATCCTGGTGGCACCCAAGGGCTCCGGAACTTCGGTTCGTCGAAACTTCCTTTCCGGTGCGGGCATTAACTCGAGCTTTGCGGTTTACCAGGACGCCACGGGACGCGCACGGGAACGGGCTGTCGCCCTGGGGATCGCCATCGGGTCGGGCTACCTGTTCCCCACAACCTTCGAAAACGAAGTGTACTCGGATCTGACCGGCGAGCGGGGAGTGTTGATGGGAGCCCTGGCGGGCATTATGGAAGCCCAATACCAAGTTTTGCGGGAGAACGGCCACAGCCCAAGCGAAGCCTTCAACGAAACGGTCGAGGAGCTTACTGAAAGCCTGATTCGGCTGGTGAGCGAGAACGGCATGGACTGGATGTATGTCAACTGCTCGGCGACGGCACAGCGGGGAGCGCTCGACTGGAAACCTCGCTTCAAGGAAATCACGCTGCCGCTTTTCCGCGAGCTCTACAAACGGGTGAAGAGCGGTGAGGAGACCAAGCGCGTTCTTGAAGCTTGCGGGACTCCGGATTACCAGGAGAAGTTGGCCTCCGAGTTGCGGGAGATGGGCAATTCGGAGATGTGGTTGGCCGGGAAGGCGACACGGGCTTTGCGACCGAAGGAGCCGGCGCGGCGGATCACGGCGGAGACGGCCGGTATCCGTGGCCGTGACGTTGGGTAAGCCGGGTCTTCTCTTCTGCTGGAGCCTCCTGTGATCCCATGGGCGGCGCAGGTTTCGGAAGCGCCGCCCCGACATCGTAGTGAGAATAGGGCGTCACGGCATGAGTTATTCAGGGACCCGGTTCGACGCGCGAGAACATCCTCACCTCCGCTGGAACCCATTGATCGGAGAGTGGTTGCTGGTGTCGCCGCATAGGGCGAAACGGCCCTGGCTGGGTCAGCAAGAAAGACCGGCGGCGGTTCGGCGCCCGCAGTATGACCCCGAGTGCTATCTTTGCCCGGGCAACGCCAGGGCGGGCGGAGTCCGAAACCCGAGCTACACCGGCACCTTCGTGTTCGACAACGACTTTCCGGCGCTGCGGAGCGATATTCCCGAAGGGGGAGAGGACGTTGAAGGTTTGC
>JAPXNP010000439.1:0-2636 GCA_033811955.1 Acidobacteriota bacterium | reverse complement strand
GTGCGGGGCCGAACGTCGACACGATCCCGAGGGCGACCAAGAGCCACCAAAGAAGAAGCCAACCATTCCTGCGGTTAAGGAATACGGTGCGGAACGGAAACAACGCCAAGGCGAAGATCAATCCGCGGATCGGCTGTAAGACCGGTCCCAACATCACCCAAGGGTCCGAAGTCGGTCTCATCAGGTGGCTGAGAGGAGGCTCAAGAAACCTGCTCTCGTAATCCATCGCGCTGTAGGCCAACATTCCGGCTAGAAAATACGTGACGGTGTGGACTACGATCATGTTGCCGGCGAAGCGTCGAAAGGGTACATCGGCCCGGGACATAAACCCTCCTTAGATCGGAGATGCTAGGTGTCGATTGACGGAAAAGCAAGGAGGACCTACCGGCGTTGCTCTTTCTCGTTAGAACTCCCAGTCGTCGACACGCATTGTCGGCCCTGTCTCAGCAAGGTAAAGGGTTTCTCGGCGGCTCCGGTGCGTCCGATTTCGGCCTATTACAGCCGGTTGACCGGCGAGCCTCCTGCCGAATTCCTGTGTGTCCTTTGAGGGTTTCCCCAAGGTACGGTTGGGAGATCGTCAGCGTGGATTGAATGAGAACAGTAGGTCACCCGCCGAAGTCCTCCAGCAGACCATCCGGTTTTTACACGGCGGGAGCCGGCCTGGCGAGGAGGTCTTGCGCGGTCCGCGGTTTTCGTTGAAACTGGCGGCGGAGACGGGTTGGTTGCTGAAGAATGATACTTGCAGGCAGTTCTCCGGGTCCCGGGCGGCTCGAGGACAACTTCAGGGGAGCCGGGCATTTCCGTCCGTTGCTGCCCGGCCGAGAGCCGTAGGGAGGTGCCGGACAGAGGAGATTCGTCATGTCTCAAACGAAAGCAGAGCTTGCATTCCATGCCCTGGATACATTGTCGATTGAGTTACCTTCCTGGGGATTCGCCGATACCGGAACGCGCTTCGGAAAGTTCTACGAGCCGGGGGCCGCTCGCACCATCGAGGAAAAGTTGCAGGACGGAGGCCACGTGCATCGCCTGACGGGCGCCTGCCCTTCCGTCGCGGTTCACGTGGCGTGGGATTTTCCCCAAGGTGTGCAGTCCGTGCCGGCTGTGGCCGCAGTGGCGGAAGGCGAAGGCGTTCGTATCGGTTCGGTGAACCCTACTCTCTTCGAAGACCAATCCTATAAGTTCGGTTCGCTGGCGAATCTTGACGAAGCTGTGCGCAAGAAAGCCATAGGCCACGTTCGGGACAGCGTAGACATCCTGAACGCCGTAGGTGGCCGGGACCTCGTCCTTTGGCTGGCGGACGGTTCGAACTATCCGGGAGCGACCGATATCCGCCGCCGCAAGCACCTGCTACAGGACGGCCTGCACGAAATTCACACTTGGTTGACCGGACAACAGCGGCTTCTTGTCGAGTACAAGCCCTTCGAGCCGGCTTTCTATCACACTGACATCGCCGACTGGGGAATGGCGTTGTTGCTGGCGCGCTCTGCGGGTCCCCGAGCCCGGGTCCTCGTCGACACGGGTCACCACTTTCCCGGCCAAAACATCGAACAGATCGTGGCTTGGCTGCTTGACGAAAACATGTTGGGAGGTTTCCACTTCAACGACAAGAAATACGCCGACGATGATCTGACGGCCGGGTCCATCGACCCGTACCAATTGTTCCGCATTCTGGTGGAGATTCACAGCTGGGCTTTCGAAACGGGTTCCTTTCCCGACATCGCCTTCATGGTGGACCAAAGCCACAACATCAAGCCGAAGATCGAGGCGACGATCCAGACCGTCACCACGATCCAAGAGCTCTATGTGAAGTCGGCCTTGGTGGATTTCGAGCGACTGTATGAATGCCGGCGTAAGCACCGAGTCATCGACGCCGAGAGCGTGCTGCGGAGTGCTTTCTTTTCCGATGTACAGCCTTTGGTGGAGGATTGGCGCCGCCGTCGTGGACTTCCTACCGACCCTTTGCAGGCACACCGCGAATCGGGCTACGCCGAGCGGGTTGCCAGGGAGCGCGGATGCCAGGGCGGGGGCCCTTCCAGGTACGCGGGGGTGTAGATCCTAACGGTGACACAGTAAGACGGTGACGAAGGTATTCTGGAGAACTGCCGGTCCGCGGGGGGTGGCGTGGTCGCTAAGCTTCGTCTCGTCGTCCAAAGGAGCCTGCGAAAAAGAAGCTCAGGAACCTAAAGAAAGGTCTCTCGCCCGCCGATATCTTCTAAGACCCTAACACGCAGGGCTCGGTTGGGAAGCACGACCATCCTCATGTGATCGTCAACCCGCTTGACCGGGCCCTCCCCTCTACTTTTCGACCGGACAGCTTACTCGGCGTGTTCGGCCGACTCTGAGCGGGCGCGGTGCGTCGGCAGTCCGCTGGGGACGAAGTCCCGGTGGACCCCAAAATGAGGCGGAAATCAAGTTCGCGCAGCTTGGGCGTCCCATGGGGGTAGATTCCGAGGCCGCCCTACTCGGTGCCGGAAGCCGGTCCGTATCTTCTACGTTTTCCACAAGTCCGAATTCGGCTGTATGCTGCGTAACCCTCTGTCTTAGTGTTACGGTTTCGCGCCCTGCACTCGCGAGGGTCATCGGGTGACCTTGAGCGTAGCTCTGAGTACGTTCGCCGAATTGGGACCCACCATGAT
>JAPXNP010000438.1:0-2647 GCA_033811955.1 Acidobacteriota bacterium | reverse complement strand
GCTGATTGTGGCCCTGTCGTCGACGGTTGAGAGCAGATACAGTCGGCCGAAGCCCACGAGGAGTCCCGGGGAGGCCGGCGTCCCTGGAATCGGTTGCTCCCAACGTACCATTCCGGAAGTGGCATCTACCGCCAGGAGCGTAGCGCGGGACCGGTTCGTGACGTAAACCATGCCTCCGACTACGGCCAGGTCCGAGCCGTCGCCGCCGGCAAGCGGGAGCTGCCAGGCGGGGCGTCCGGAAACCAAGTCCACCGCCGCCAACGTGCCGTCCGCGAGCAGGGCGAACACCCGATCGGCCGCCGCCGCAACAGCAGCCCGCGACGTACCCACCGCGGGTACCGCCGAGGTCGCCGGGAATTGCCAGAACACGGTTCCCGTGGCAGGATCCGCCGCGGTCACGCGCGCCGAATCAGCCCACACCGCCGTGCCGGGAAGAAGAAGCGGATGGCGTCCGCTGACTTGCCCGGAGGTTGGAGAACTCCACAGTAAGCGAGATGAAGAGATCTCGACGGCTTGCAGGATGCTGGTCGTCGCTCCTGCAAGCAGGACGATATCGCCGGTAGCCGCAGGCACGAAGTCCAGTTCCCCGGGGGATCCGGGAACCGTCCGTGTCCAAAATCGGCTTCCCGTCCTGGCGTTTAAGAGCATATAGCGGTTCGACCGACCCTCGCCGACAAGAATCTTCTCATCGAAAACCAATAAGTTGGATGGAGACGGCGTTTCCGGCAAGGCGAGAGTGTGATCGAGCGCAAAAGGCGGTTTAAGCCGACCGGCATGCGGGTTGAGGCCGCTCCTGCCGGAATCCCAACCGGCCGTGGCGTAATCACCCGGTTGCTGGGCCCAGCCGGATGAACAAACCGACGCAAACAGACCCCCCAAGCAAATCTTTAACAGAGACTGCCGGAATAGCATACATACCTCATTTCTAGGGATTACCTCCCCACGCCCTGCAAGTATACGGTGAACCGCCGACGTCGTAGAACGGAACGGTAGGCTTTGCTTCTTTACGCAAAGGAACTGAGAGCTCAGCGCGTCGTTACCCCCAGGTCCGGCTTCCCGAAAGCCGCTCGGGGTGTCTCAAAATGACCGGCGAAGAACCTCGGTTGACCAGTTCGACCTCTCCCTCGCAAATTACGGGTGCTTCAAAGACGATGTCACCTATGACGGTAAGCTCCGTACATCGTACGAGGCTGGGGAGCGTAGCAGGAAACCTTGCTTCGAAATCCGCTAGCAGGCGATAGTACCTTTCGTCCAGGGAGACGGTCGGCAGACCGGGATAGGGACGATCAGGGTTAGGGAGGACCAGAAAATCTTTAGTGAGAACTGTGGCGTCAGACCGAACGACCAGAAGGTCGTTACACGTCTTGACGGCAAGGAATCGGTGCCTCGGAACCTCCACCGCCGCGCCGTGCTCGAAGAGAGAAATCGCGGCACCCATGGCGTTTTCGAGTTGTATTGCGGGAGGCGACTTGGGATCGGCGGGGTCGACCGATTTGCGGTTGACGATCAGCGGTAAGGGAAAATAGCCCCCGTAACGGTCCAGTTTTTCTTCAACGGCTTTAAGATTGAGCCATAGATTGTTGGTATTAAAAAAACGATGTCGCTTGATATCTTGGAATTGTGCAAGATCTTCAGGAGGACACTGAGCCACTTCGCGCAAAATCAAGTGTCCCTCCTTGTTTCTGGCTAGGTGCCCTCCTTTCCGATCGCTTGAAGTGCGATGCGTGACTTCCATTACGAAGGGCAGATCTTCCTTCGCCAGGTAGCCAAGTAAAGCGAGATCCAACGTTGCCCCCAGGTTGTCAATGTTTGAGACAAAGGCATATCGGATGCCGGCTTCCAAAAGCTGGGCGAGAATTCCGCAGGTTCGTAACGCAGTGTAAAGATCTCCGTGGCCCGGAGGACACCAAGCCTTATCAGGGTCCCGGGCCCACTGGATGGGAGCACCGCTGTCGGGGTCGAGCTTGGGTACGCGGTGCTGCTGAAAGAAGACTGGAACAGCCTGACTCGGGATTTCGAGCCTATCGATCGCCCGCCGCGTCGCCTCTTCCGTAGCGAAGCTATTCATCAGTAAGAAAGGGACGCCTAGATGACGAGCGTGTCCGACCGTGATCTCAAGGAACGTATAGCCGTCCTTGGCCGGCAAAAGGCACTTCGGTTGAGTGAGACCCATGCTGGTTCCCAATCCGCCGTTAAGCTTCAGGACGACTACCTGGGAACGAAGTTCCTGACCGATTTGGGCGTATTCCGAGCCGAGTTCTTCCAGCCTAGGAAGGTTCACGACCGGCTCAATCGATGACTCGGGAATCCACCCCTTTTCACCGTCGGCCCATCGCCGGTAGTTGAAGCGAAAAGCTTCGATCGCCTCCCGTGGAGTGCCCTCATCCCTAAACAGGTCGGCGATTTGCTTCCAGGCGGTAGCTCGTAACTCCATAAATCTCTTCCATCCAGCTGTAGTTTCTTGGGGAATCCGACATTGCCGAGAGAAGTTGGTCGTCGACACCCGTCACTTAAGAACTGCTTCTTCTTTTCAGCACTTGTCTTTGAGGATAACAATTCCAGCGGAATGAAGCGAGTTGATATGCTTTTGATGCCTGGAACGGACGGCTGCGGATACCGCATTCTCAAGAACGTCGGTCAAACTCGG
>JAPXNP010000437.1:0-2649 GCA_033811955.1 Acidobacteriota bacterium | reverse complement strand
ACCAGCTCCCCAGAGTGGCGCGCCGCCGTCTCCAGCGTAGAGAGTCCCGCGAGAAAATGATGCCGAACCGAGTCGCGGAAATGGAGCAGGATTTGGTCGTTCCTGCGGTAGACCAGGCCGCGAACGGAGGCCTGCTCATAGGTCATCCCGATCGACCCCTGAAAAGTAGGCCACCCCTCGCCGTAACCCGGGTAGAATGCGTCGTAGACCTCACGGGTGAAGTAGGAAATGCCGTTGCGATCAAACCATTCCGCATTGTTCCGCCCGAAACGCTCCCACCACTTTGTTTGACCTTCCTTCAGAAGCGGACTTATCGGGCTTGCAGGGGGCGCAAAGTAATAGGTGGAGTTTCCTCCCATCTCGTGGAGGTCCACCACCACCTGCGGATACCATTCAAGGTAGAGGTTCACCCGACTAAGAGTTTCCGGTTGGGTCAGGGCAAACCAATCACGGTTCAAGTCAAACAAGTAGTGATTGCTTCTTCCGCCGGGCCACGTCTCGTTGTGCTCCGCCGCCTGGGGATCGGGGTCCGGCCGGGGTCCCAGCGTTTGCTCGAAGTACCCGGTGAACCGAGCCCGACCGTCGGGGTTTTGAAGGGGATCGATCAAGACCACGCAATGCCGCAAGATGCTGTCCACTAGTTCACTGTCTTGAGCGGCTGCCAAGTGGTAAGCGGTCAGGAGAGCGGCATTCGGACTTGAGATCTCGTTGCCGTGAACGCCGTAGATCAGCCAGACTGTCGCCGGAAGCGGCTGGGGCTCGGCGGTATTGCCGGCGGCCGCCGCCCGATTGGCCTGCCGAATGTCCTCGAGGCGGCTCAGGTTCTCAGGAGCTGAAACGACAAGGTAGGAGAGGGGGCGTCCTTCCCAGGTCTTACCGTAGTCCACGGCCAAAACCTTCGGAGAGGCTTCCGCAAGGCGCTGTGCATAGCGGCGGATCTCTTCAGGGGTAAAGATCTTTTCCCCCCAAGCGGCGCCCAGTACGTCCTCGGTCGTAGGAATCTCTTGCGAATATTCGGTTCCTGCCAGGTAGGTGAACGATTGGGGTGCAGACGACGAAGCCTGCCCCCGGAACATGCCGGTAGCCGCCGACATCCAAAGCAAGCCGATTAGATAGCTGGATCGTGGGACGTGCATTCTCTATTCTCCTTCATTCCATTCGGTCGGACTTTACACATGTTCGTGAAGGAACCGTTCACTTCGTAACCGGCACCTTCCCGTGTGCTTGACGAAGGCACAAAGGCGGAGAACCACGCCGGTACCCACGGCTGGTCTCCGCAGTGCACAAATCGAAAAGGGCGGTAGCCAGGAGCGCATTCATCTTCCGTCGGGCGGTATCAGGACGGCGGCGCCCGTAAGTCGTCCGTGCCGTAGGTCTTCCAGCGCCTGGTTCGCCTTCTCCAGGGGATACCGCTGGACGCTGGTCCGGACGGGTATCCGGGGAGCCACCTCCATGAAGGCGAGTCCGTCCTCGCGCGTCAAGTTGGCGACGGAAACGATCCGTCTTTCCCCCCACAACCAGGCGTAGGGGAAAGAAGGTATATCGCTCATGTGAATCCCCCCGCAGACGACGGTACCGCCCTTCTTGACGGCCCGCAAAGCGGTCGGCACCAGAGCACCCACCGGCGCAAAAATGATGGCCGCATCGAGGGGCCGCGGCGGCGGCTCATCGGATCCCGCCGCCCAGACGGCACCCAGGGACCTGGCGAAGGCTTGGGCTGTGTCGTCGCCGGGCTTCGTGAAAGCGTAGACTTGCCGTCCTTCGTAGACGGCCACCTGGGCGATGATGTGGGCGGCGGCTCCGAAACCGTAGATGCCTAGGAGACGTCCTTCCCCGGCCGTCCGGTAAGAACGGTATCCAATCAGTCCGGCGCACAACAGGGGTGCCGCCTCTGCCGCGGCGTACTGCTCCGGGACCGGCACGGAGAAGTACGCGTCCGACGTCACGTATTCCGCGTAACCGCCGTCTAACGTGTAGCCTGTGAACCGGGCTTGGTCGCACAGATTCTCCCGGCCGCTTTGGCAAAACTCGCAGGTTCGGCAGACGGAACCCATCCAGGGAACCCCGACACGGCGCCCTATCCATTCCTCCAAGTCGGTCGATCCCACAGCGACGACCCGCCCCACCACCTCGTGGCCCGGAATAACAGGTAACTTCGGGTTGGGCAGCTCACCGTCCACGACGTGAAGATCGGTGCGGCAAACCGCACAAGCCTCAACTTTCACGAGCAGCTGTCCAGGCTTGGGTTCCGGCACGGGAATCCGACGATAAGCCAACGGACGGCCGGGGTGATCCAGCACGGCCGCCCACATGAGATGCTTCTCGGTACTCACAACCTCCTCCTCAATCCGCGAGGGCCTGATAGACCATGGCCCGGAACCGGGCGTGAAGGTCGGAGTCCCGAGCCGGCAAAAGTTGACACATCAGTACAGCCACCAACTCTTCCCGGGGATCCACCCAATACACCGTGTGATAGGCGCCGCCCCATCCGAACGATCCGACGGAGCCGGGTTCCCCGGACGCCCCCAAGTCCTCGGTGACCCAGAATCCGAGACCGAATCCCTGGGGAGCGTAAAGGTCGCCCACGTGGTTTACGGTCATCAGCTCGACGGACTTGCGGGAGAGGATGCGCGCGTTTTCCAACTCTCC
>JAPXNP010000436.1:0-2653 GCA_033811955.1 Acidobacteriota bacterium | reverse complement strand
GCATTAATTGACCAGTTGGATGGTTTCGAGAGCCGTTATCGGGACGTGACGGCTGTAAAGGAGTGGAAGGCTGCTTGTCGAAAGGCGGTAAGCCTGTCAAGCAGGGTCGGCCGTGTGGTTTTGGTGGACAAGTATGCCCGGTGCCTGAAGGTTCTGGATCGCGGCAGAGTCAAAGCGGTTTTCGACGTCGACCTGGGCTGGAACGGCTTGGAAGACAAAGTGTTCGAGGGGGACGGGGCAACCCCCGAGGGAGAGTACAAGGTCACGGCCTTAAAGAAGGGTGCACAGACCAAGTACTACCTTGCTCTCCTCTTGAGCTATCCGAATGAAGAGGATCGGAAGCGTTTCCGAAAAATGAAGGCGCGACGAGAACTCGAGCCGGGAGTTCGAATCGGCAACTTTATCGAGATCCACGGACAAGGGGGCCGGGGGCGGGATTGGACTGACGGTTGCATTGCGTTGGATAACGACGATATGGAGCAACTTTTCTCCATGGCGTATGTGGGGATGCCGGTAGTCATCGTAGGAACGTGCGGAGAGGATTGTGGCCGCTAGACGCTTTTCTTGGCGGGGACCTCTCATCGTCTTGGTCGTTACGGGCGGGGTGTTGGCCCTGTTCGCGACCGCTCTTTTTCTTCGGTGCCCTTCTTCCGAAGACTCCGTCGGCGAAGAGGTAGACCCGAGCTCTCTCGAGGCCCGGCTCGAGAAGGCACGGTTCAAGGGTGTCTTTATTGTGATTGATACGGCGCGCAACCGACTCTACCTACGCAAAGGGAGTGAGGTGTTACGAGAAGCGGTTTGCTCGACGGGCAGTGGAACCACCTTGATTGCCGGTGACCGGCAGTGGACATTCCGTACCCCCACAGGGCGCTTTAGAATCCGAAGTATCACCCGTGATCCCCTTTGGAGGAAGCCGGACTGGGCTTTCTTGGAAGAAGGGGAACCGGTCCCGGAAGGCGAGAAGGGTCGGTACCAGAGCGGCGTGCTGGGGGACTATGCACTGGGGATTGGAGACGGCTACTTCATCCATGGCACGTTGTACACTCGAATGTTGGGCACTAATGTGACGCACGGCTGCATTCGCCTGGGCGACGAGGACCTCGAGTTCGTAGTCCGTAGGGTGCGTGTGGGTACACCTGTTTACATCTTCTGAGACATGGGAATCCTTCGCGAGGTACTTGTTACGTGTGTAGCTGCAGTCTTCTCCGTGGGACCGCCCGACCCCTGCCCGGCGGCCCTGGAAGCCCGCCTGGAACTGATGCGGCAGGATGAGCTGTTTTGGGAGCTTTCTCAAGACGGCTTGACCCTATATGCCGGCGGATGGCCTGTAAAGCAGTTTTCGGCAGAGGTAATCGAATGGAGTTATTGTCACCCGGGTCCGATCGCGCGGGTCGAAGAGGTGTTCGCCTTGCGACCCCCCCGAAGCGTTGTGGTGGATGCTGAGACCTTGGCGCGGGCATCGGAAGAGACCACGGGTTCGGTGAGTTCCGAGGATCAGATCGTCAGTGTCGCGGATATGCCGGAGTCCTTCGCGATTCGCTGGGATGACGGTACTTGGTGGCTCGTCAACTTCTACAAGTGGTCCGGCTGGAGTGGTCAAAGGCGGCGCATTGCTCTCTCCTTTAAGCTGGCGGGAGACCTGTTGGAGTCTTGGTGGGCCGGACGGCCGATTCGCGTGGTTGATCTGCGGTGCGAAGGGTTGACGGCACGTGAACTGTACTGGTCGCTGCGCGTCGGATCCGTCTGCGTGCAGTGACGGGTGCGCCGAAAATGCGGATGACGCAGGTAAGCGGACGGTAGATACCTCGCATATTAGGCGGAAGGGTCGAAAAGCGCTCTGAACTTGAGTCTTAAGCGGGACGGCGTGACCCCCGCCAGTGCTTTCGCGGCTCGGGTGCTCGAATCTCTGAGATACGACTCCCGGGGAAGGAAGTCGACGGTCGACTTTCTCCTCACCGAGGATGCGGGCGAGTCGGCTGGCGGCCTTGAGAATTCTTTGTGAACTTTCGACCGGCCAAGTTTGTGCCTCGGCTTGTCTTGATCGTTTCTCTTCCAAGCTGTCTCCGACGTGGGAGCTCCTGGGGTATCCTTCTCCGGACAAGTGGAGACCTCATCAGGTAAAGGGAGAGACAAGTAGGTATGGCAGCGAATGAAGTTGTGTGCGTGGGGCTGATTGGTTGCGGCACGGTGGGAACGGGCGTTGCCGGGTATCTTCTCCGGCGGGAGCAGGCGTTGGGAGACCTGCGGCTGGTGAGGGTAGCCGTGCGGGATGTGAACAGACGCCGAGAGATTCCTTTGCCGGCAGTCACGGCGGATCCGGGAGAGGTTGTCGACGATCCGATGATCGATGTAGTGGTGGAGCTCATGGGAGGGGAACGACCCGCTTATGAATACCTCCACCGGGCGATGGAAAACGGAAAGAACGCTGTGACCGCCAACAAGGCGGTCTTGTCTCGCCATATGCCCGAGTTGTTCGCGACGGCCCGCGCTAACGGAGTTGATCTCGGGTTCGAAGCTTCGGTAGCCGGAGCCGTACCGGTCATTCGGATCTTGCGGGGCTTCGAGGGGGAGACCATTCGGCAGCTAACCGGGATCTTGAATGGCACGTCCAACTTTATCTTGTCTCGGATGGAAGAAGGCCGGAATTTTGAAG
>JAPXNP010000435.1:0-2653 GCA_033811955.1 Acidobacteriota bacterium | reverse complement strand
CCCCCGAGAGCGTCGGGGAGCCGTCCTCCGGTTGATTTTTCAGCGTTCATCATGTCTCTGGCCACCTCGGCCATGGCATTTATGGGCGACGTACCGGATCCGGTCACGGGGCGCCAGGAAGAGAACTTGGAAGAGGCTCAACAGATGATCGACCTTCTCGCGATGCTCCAGGTTAAGACGAAGGGAAACCTCGAGCCGGACGAGCATCGCCTGCTGGACGACCTGCTTTATGAGCTCAGGATGCGGTATCTGGCCAAGTCAAAGGTTGTCAAGCTGTGAATCCGATGTCGCGTATCCTCGAACATGGTCGGTGACGGGAGGTCGACGGGCATCGATGCGAGTCGTTGAAGACCTTAGCCGGATCCCGGCCGGCCTTCCTTTCCCGGTTGTGGCGATAGGCACGTTCGACGGCGTCCACTTGGGACACCAAGCTGTTCTAAGAGCCGTGGTGGAGGCGGCCCGGCGGAGGAATGGTACGGCCGTCGTCTTGACTTTCTTTCCTCACCCACAGCAGATCATCGCCTCAGGGTCGGCACCTCCGCTGTTGCAGACGTTTGATCAGCAGGCCGAGATTCTCGACCGGCTGGGCATAGACATCCTGGTCCGTTTGCCGTTTACGCGGCAGATGTCGTTGTGGACTCCTGAAGAGTTTGTGCAAAACGTGCTGTCTCCATTGGGAATTGAGGAGGTCTGGGTCGGCCGTAATTTCCGTTTTGGACACCGGCGCAGCGGAGATCCCGCAGTCCTCGAAGCCCTAGGGCGGAGATACGGTTTTCGCGTTCAAGCCTGTGCTCCGGTTCTGTTTCGCGGCGAAAGAATTAGCAGTACAAGAATTCGCCGGCTTATCGATCAAGGTCGGGTGGAGGCGGCGGCGCGTATGATGGGAAGGGCTTACGAAATTCGGGGCGATGTCGTGCGTGGAGACGGGCGAGGAAAGCACCTGGGTTTTCCAACGGCGAACGTTCAGCCCGCGAATCTTCTCTGGCCCGCTAACGGGGTTTATGTTTCCGGGGTCGAGTTGGACGGTCATTGGTGGGTGGGAGCCACCAACGTGGGTTTTCGGCCGACGTTACGAGAAAGTTACGGACGGGCTTCGCCGGTTGTCGAAACACATTTGTTGGATTTTTCGGGTGATCTGTATGGGCGGTTCGTCAGGATTCATTTTTGTTGCCGAGTGAGGCCGGAGATTTGTTTTCGGGATCATGAAGCTTTGATCCTCCGGATCAAGGAGGATATTCTTTTTGTCCGCCGGTACGCCGCTCGTCTCGAGCGGACGCTGAAGGACCGGCCGCCGGCATTACAGCCGGGCGCCTGAGGAAGTTCCAGCCGGGTTGGAGGCGCTTGTGACGTACTTGCGCAGTGAGCGGAGCCTGTCGCCGGCGGTGCGGCGTCACAGGAGAAGGGCATGAGCGACGAGGGGCAAGACACGAATGTGGTTGGGCGGATCGCCGAACTGGCGCGCCTCGAGTTTGCCGAGGACGAGCTGGTGGAATTTGCCGCCGGGTTCCGGCGAATTCTGGAGTACTTTCGCCAGCTTCGGGAGGTGGAAACCGACGACGTTGCACCTACATATCATGCGCTCTTAGGAAGCGAAGCGGGCACACCGTTACGGGGTGACGAGGTGCAGGAATCGCTGCCGTCGGAAGAAGTGGTTCGCGCGGCCCCGGAAAGTCATGACGGTCGGTTTAGGGTTCCGAGGGTGATCGAGTGAACGAGATTTGGTCCTGGTCGGTGAAGGATATTCATAGTGCGCTGAAGCGGCGGGATCTCTCCATCGTTGAAATCGCCGAGGCGTTTTTGAAGCGGATCGAGTCGACGGACTCAAAGCTGCAGGCCTTTCTTACGGTGGATCCTGACGCCGTACGCCGTTCCGCCTCGGAGCTGCAAAGTCGATGGGAGCGCCGCGAGCTGAGGATGGGATTCTTAACGGGCGTCCCAGTGGCGATAAAAGACAACATCATTACCCGGGGACTTCGTACCACCTGTGCCTCCAAGATCCTGGGGGGCTACATTCCCCCCTACGACGCTACGGTTGTCTCCCGCCTGCGTCGCGAGGGTGTTTTGTTGCTGGGGAAAACGAACCTTGACGAGTTTGCCATGGGATCCAGTACGGAGAACTCGGGGTTTCACCCCACGCGGAACCCTTGGGACTTCGATCGGGTGCCAGGCGGTTCGAGCGGGGGATCCGCGGCGGCGGTTGCGGCACGGCAAGCTCCGCTGGCCTTGGGAAGCGACACCGGGGGGTCTATACGACAGCCGGCTGCTTTCTGTGGAATCGTTGGACTTAAACCGACCTACGGCCGAGTTTCCCGCTACGGACTGGTGGCATTCGGCTCGTCCCTCGACCAGGTGGGTCCCTTGGCTCATTCCACCAAGGATGCGGCGTATCTTTTGCAGGGGATTGCCGGACATGATCCCAAAGATTCCACGTCCGCCCGCCGTCCTGTGGAGGGTTTTGTGGAGGAGGTCGGCAAGGACGTGAAGGGCTTGCGCATCGGAGTGCCCAAAGAGTGGATGGCCGACGGTTTAGCCGCCGAGGTGCGGGAAGCGGTCGCTGCAGCCTTGGGGCGTCTCGAGGAATTGGGCTGTGAAGTGGAGGAGGTCAGTCTCCCGCACACCGAGTATGCCATCGCCACTTACTACATCATCGCTC
>JAPXNP010000434.1:0-2660 GCA_033811955.1 Acidobacteriota bacterium | reverse complement strand
CTCTAAAGGCGTGCACCGAGTGGACGTTGCGGGTTACTCCCCGATATCGTTTGCCTGAGCCCATCCGGCTGGCGGACTTTTGGGCGGGGCGGTTGAAAGACTCTTCGCCGAATTTGCGCTAAGGTCGCTGTCTTTTTTGGGTTACCTCTCAGGGGCGGGACGGGATACTTCCCTTGTCCTGTGCGCTGCACGCGGTGGACCATGGCGCTGGAATCCCGTCCGTCGCGGGTCTCCCAACCGTCGCCGGGGGCAACCCGGTGTCAGGATCTGGAACTTGCCGCCTCTGCATTCCGGCGTTCGTCGGATGCCGGTGGAGCCTCGCTATAATGGCATGCGTGACGAAGCCTGAGAAAGGACCCGGCGAATTGACCCGGGCTCCCGACGAAGCGATCTACCGAATGTGTTATGCCCCCGTCGACGTGCGTTCATTACTGCAGGATCCCTTGGAGCGGGGTAAGATCCGGCGTCTGCCGGCCTCCCAGGTCTATTTCGCGCTTAAGGAGCTGGACGACGAAGAAATCCGGGCATTGTTGCCGTACGTGACCGAAGAGCAGTGGCAGACGATTCTTGATTTGGACCTCTGGGACAGGGATCGGCTCAGCGTGGGGTCATTTTTGCGCTGGCAGCGGTTTCTCTTGGGAACCGACGATGCGGTCGCCCGCAAGCTGTTGCGGGCAACCGAGAGGGAGCTATGGGAACTCTCGCTGATCCGGGAATTGGAGATCTACGCCCGCACCGAGGAGGACGAGTTTAGCGGTGAGCCTCAGGATCGCCCGGCTATGATGACTCCCGATCGGGCATTCTTGATCGGGCTGCCGCGCAATGCGGAAAAGGAGCGACTGTATCGGTCTCTTCTGGAGCGACTGTACGAGCTGGCCCCGGAGGAAACCGTGAACCGGCTGGCTGAAGCGGTCTTCCGGACCCCAAGCGAGCTCGAGGAAGAAGCGTACCAGAACCGTCGGCGTCGAATCGAGATGCTGGGTTTTCAAGACTATTTCGAAGCAATTTCGGTCTACACTCCATTGACACTGACCAGTCGCCTTCCGGAGAAACGCTGGGAACTCGGTGAGCCTGACGCAGTGCTGCCCTCGGCGTTACGGCAGATTCCGCGGGGAGGGCCGATGTTGTTGTTCCGCGCTCTGGCCTCCGTTTCCGACACGGACGTCTTGCAACGGCTGGTGGAGGAGCTCTTCCACGTCTGCAACAAAGTGTTGATCGCGGACCGGACGGCGAGCGAGGATCCTGCACGCGTAAAGCGATCGCTTCGGAAGGCGGTTACCGGAATCAGCCTGGGACTGAGTGTTTGGAGCGACGATCGGCTGGAACGTGCCGAGTCGGGATTGCGTAGACATTTCCTGGTTTCGTTCTTCCAGGTCGGTTACGGGCAATTGCAGGAGGTCCGGCGGCAAGCTCAAGAGTTGGCGGGCCGGGGTTTCGTCGAGCCCGGGTCGTACCTGGAAGCCGCGCTGGAAGGTTTTCTGCTGCGATTCCCCTTGCTGACCGAGCAGGGAGAAAAGAGTTTTCGCCGGCGCTTTTTCCAAGATCAGGCGGACTTGAAGTGGGCCTATCGGCTGCTGGAAGAGATTCGTGCAACCAAACGGGGGTAGCCCGGCCGTAGGAGCATATCCCTCTCGGCCGGAAGGTTGAGGTCCGGTATTGCCTCGGAATGTCGGCGCGGGGGAGCGGGAAACGGAAATCCTCTTATTACAGGAGGACATACCGCAGAAGGAGAAGAATGGCGGAAATGCCGATCAGAGGGGAAACTTCCCTTACTTTTCCTCGGACCAGTTTTAGTAAGGTGTACGAGATGAAGCCGAAAGCCAACCCCTCCGTGATGCTGAAGGTCAGTGGCATGGTGATGACGGTCATGAACGCCGGGAAAGCCTCGTCGGGAGTCTTCCAGTCGATGTGTCGAATGCTGGAAGTTAAAAGGCACCCCACCACGATGAGCGCTGGAGCAATAACCGGATAAAGTGTCAGTCCGGAGGTCTGGATCCCTCCTCCCACGGCTTGCAGCAACGGACTAAAGAACAGGGCGGCGAGGAAAAGTGCTCCGGTTACTACGTTGGCCAGACCTGTTCTCGCTCCGACGCTGATACCCGCCGCACTCTCCACGTAACTGGTGACCGTGGAAGTTCCCAGCAGACTGCCGGCGATGGTCCCCAATGCGTCGGCGGTCAGAGCCTGGCGGGCCCGCGGCAGGGTCCCGTCCGGCTGCATAAATCCGGCTTCCTGGCTGACTCCGGTCAACGTTCCAACGGTGTCGAACAAGTCGAGAAGAAAAAAGACAAAAACCACGGGCAGCATGTCGACGGTCCAGAGGGCCGAGAGATCCAGCTGAAGCAAGGTAGGCCTGAGCGAGGGAACCTGTCCGACGACGCCTTCAAACGGAACGAGTCCACTTGCGGCCCCGACCACTAGACTGACCAGAATTCCGACCAGAATGGCGAAGTGTCGGCCCCGAGCCAGCAAAGAAATCGTGACGACCAATCCGAGGAGAGAAAGCAGCGTGGCGGGATGCCCCAAATCACCCAACGCGACCAGGGTGGCGGGATGATCCACCACCAGGCCGCTCCACTCCATCCCCACAACGGCGATAAGCAGTCCGATACCAACAGCGATGGAGCTGCGCAGATTGGCCGGGATCGCCTGAATGATGG
>JAPXNP010000433.1:0-2662 GCA_033811955.1 Acidobacteriota bacterium | reverse complement strand
CAGTTCACCCAGCCGCTGGTGGAGATCAGCAGGGAGCGGATCCGTGCATAATCTGATGTCGAGTTTACGATTTGAGCGTTTGCGAAAGAGATTCTTTTCGAGAAGCGAAGAGACGTCGTCCCGGCAAGACGGAGAACCCGGCTTCCTGGAGGTACAAGATGGGCTGGTTCTCCTGGAGTCGAAGGCCTCCGACGGTTTGATTTACTGTGCGGGAGTGGAATCCGGCACGGACGGAGGCCGAAACCGATGGTCCGTGGAAAACGGCTTCGGGCGCAGCACCCAGGTAATTGAGCAGCGTTCTGTGGCCGAAGCGATCGCGGCGGGTGCGGGAGTCGCGATGAACGGCTTGCGAGCATCGGTCTTTCTGCCGGGGGATTTCCTGGCGGAGGGTTTCGCACAACTGCAGTCGCTGGCCTCCCGCCATGTGCCGCTGGTGGTACACGCCGCTCTGAGGGAGGGATTCGGTCCGGGCAGCAGTCACGCCGTGTACCACGGGTCCTCCGACTTGGGCTTGTTCCAAGTCATGCCCCACACTGTACAACAGGCTTTGGATTTCACGGTCCTGGCTCACTGGCTGGCCGAACGTACTCTGATTCCCGGGTTGGTCGCGGTGGATCGAAGAGTCGCCGAAAACGTGCGAATGCCGTCCGAAGAGTTACTACAGGCCTTCTTGGGGGATCCGGAGGCGCCGGTGCCGGTTCCCAGTCCGGCTCAGCTCTCGATTTTCGGTGGAGAGCGGCCGGTGGTGCCGGCTTGGTTCGATTTGGACCGTCCGGTGGCCTTTGGGACCCTGCAGGGATCCAACGAGGCGGCGGCGGCGGAGGTCGGCCGGGAAGTCTTTTTTGTGCGGCATCTGAAGGAAGCTCTCCGAGACGGGTTGGAAATGCTCGGGCGTCGGACGGGACGCCGGTGGGACTTGGTTACTACCGACGGCTTGGAGGGTGCCGATACCGTAGTGGTTGTGCAAGGGAGCGCCTACGAAACGGTTCGGGCCGCCGCCCAGTACCTGCGTCGGGAGAGAGGCTGGCGGGTCGGCGTTCTTGGAGTGACTTGGTTGCGTCCCTTCCCCGGTGAGGTGTTGCGGCAGCATCTCGCCGTCCGTAAGCAGGTGGCCGTGCTGGAGAGTGCCGCCGCGGCGTTCAGTGAAGAGGGCCCTCTCATGCGGGAGATCCGCCGGGCTGTGCCCGAGCACGACGGTGTTTGGGTAAGCGGGGTCTACGGTCTTCACGGCCAGCCCCTTGCGGTGGGGCAGGTCATCCGGTTGGTGGAGGAACTGCGGGGTAATCGGCCTCGTCCAAAGGTGTGGTTGGGTTTCATGGCGGGTCCGGACAAATGGGGGGAGTATCCGAAACGTGCAGCTTTGGTCCAAGCGGTTCAGTCGGATTATCCCGAGCTTTCACAGGGCATTCTTTCGTCCGCCGAGGTGGAGAAGCTGTCGGCCGACGAAGTGCGAGGCGTTCAGTGGGTGGGCGCTTCGCGAGAAGATCCGGGCTTGATCGTTGACCGACTCAAAGCGTTGGTAAACCCCAAGGAGCAGGGAGGGACGCGTGCGATTGCTTGGTACCCCGAACCTGGGATTCTTTGTGTCCGTGTATCGGCGGGACCGGATGAATTGGCCTTGGCGGAGAGCGGTCTGGCTCTGGATTTGGTCCTGGTAGGGCGGGTAGGTCTGGATGTTCTGCACAATCCCCTTGCGGACCTGAAGGAACGGCGAGCCGTTGTGATCCAGAGTGACCGCGCTGGCTCGGAGATTTGGCGTCTATTGCCGGCTTACTGGCGTTCCGAGGTGAAGCGGTTACAGCTAAGACTCTATCAGGTGGACGGGGATTTCGATCGGATGCTGGAGGCGGCTTCGGAGTTGCTGAACGGGCGGGACGGCGGTGAAGCGGCGGTCGAGATCGATTGGCGAGACCAGCCGGTCCTGCTGGATGAGCCGGAAGAAGTGCCGGCATTGATTCGGCGCGCCGGACAGGGGAGCGGTGACTATGCGAGCTTGCCTCGCTTCTGGGGCGAGGTCATGCAGCCCAAGCGGGCAGGTATCACGGACAACTTTCCCGATCCGCTCGTGGCGGTTGGAGCCATTCCTCCTTACACCGCCGCTCTGGCCCGGCCCCGAGGGACGGCTTTGCCGTCGCTTCCGGTGCTCAATCCGGAAAATTGTACCGGCTGTGGAAATTGCTGGCCGGTGTGTCCGGATTCGGCCATTGGTGCGTCGCTGGTGGGTTTGCAGGAATACCTGGACGCTGCGCTGGCAGCCACCGGTCGGGAGGGTAAGGTGGCCTCAGCCCTCAAGCGAGCCCATCGAAATGTGGCGGCTCGTTTGAGTTCCTTGCTCCGGGAAGGAAACGCCCACACGGTTGTGGAGGAGCACCTGCGGGACGCGTATGACTACGTATTACAACGTTTGTCCATCCCTCCGGACCAAGAGCGGGAGTACCACGAGACGGTTTCGGCCGTCGTAGAAGCCGCCACGCAAATCAGCCCTGTGGTTACCGGGTTGTTTTTTCACCAACCCGAAGGAGAACTCAAAGGGAGCGGGCAGCTCCTGATGTTGGCTTTCAATCCACATGCGTGTCAGGGCTGCCGTTTGTGCATCACCAGTTGCCCGGAATCGGCCCTCGAAGCTTTCGACCGTGCGGGAACTGCAGGAGCGGATGCGCGT
>JAPXNP010000432.1:0-2666 GCA_033811955.1 Acidobacteriota bacterium | reverse complement strand
GAGAGAAAATCCGGTTTGCGGAGACCGCTTGCGGTTGGAACTTGAGATCACCGACGAGGTGATCGTACAGGTCGGCTACCTGGTAGAAGGCTGTACGGCGGCCGTGGTGTCGGCCGAAGCCGTTGCGGAGTGGGCGGAGGGGCGTTCCATTCGGGACGCTCGGGGCCTGCGGGTGGAGGAACTGCTGCGATACTTGGGAGGCCTCCCTTCTCACAAGTCGCATGGAGCGGTCTTGGCGGTCGAGGCCCTGCACGGAGCGTTACGCAAACGTGACGAAAAAACCTGAGACTTTTGAATTCATTCGGCGTCTTTTGATGACGTCACTGTGCGGCGGGTTGTTATCCGAGTGTAAGGGTTTTTTGTCGGAATCCTTCGCGTGGGCCTCGTCCCGGTGAATCACCGGGTTCATCATAGATGGGAGGGCGGATTCGTTCCGCCCTCCCCCTTCCAGAAGTAGTGGAGGGCATCCCATTGTAGCCAATCGCCGGGACGTTCCAAAATGTGTCTCTCCAGCCTGCCCACCAGACGGGCCGCCACGGACGAGACGTCCTGGATAGGAGAGAGAAGGTCGGTTAGATCGTCTACCAGCAGGTAGTAACGACCAGTCGGCTCCGGACTGCAAACCCAGAACACGACGGCGGGACGGCAATCCAGGTAGAGGCGGGCGAGTCCCTCGGGGAAACGGCATTCGCGGCCAAGAAACCGGACCGTGAGGGTGCGGCTCATCAGCCAAGGGACGACGTCGACGGCCGTCGTTATCGTACCCCCGGAGCGGAGGATCTCTCGCAGCCGGAAGTAGCTGATCCTACCGGCTGGAAGGAACGGGTGACCGGCCGCCTGCTCGAGGAGCCGGACTCTGCGGTACCCAAAGCGGACCCAAGCCGGCGGCTGCTGCGGAATATCCTCCAGCCCCCGCAAAAGCATCCAGTGATCGAATCCAACCCGGCCTGCGTAGCAGAGAAAAAAACCCGGGCAACCCGCGTGTGCGGTAAGTGCCAGTACGCCCTTGCCGAGTCGGCGAGCCTGCTGCAGGACGGACAGATCACTTCTCTCCACAAACCGTCGCAGAAAGGACTCAGGTCGGTCGAACCAGAAGCTCTCCATTTCGTCCCGAGAAACCAGTTCAAACGAGCGTCTTACGATCTCCCGTCGGTCTCTCTCGGAGAGCTCGGGAAAGACGGCGGACAGGTTTTCCAAGGCTTTCCGGCGAGTGTCTTTCCTGGCGCGACAGCGTATCCGGGCACGGCAAACGGCCAGGCGATGAGCGATCCGCGGCGGGAAGCGCGCGATCAGGGGCAAGACATGATCATATTCGGCTTCGACGACCTTCGTTCTCCAGTTCACGTCACATCCCGGTCGATCTCGTCTCCTGACGGTTCCGCCTTTCCCGGCGAAAATGGGAGCCCCAAACGGAGGTTGTGTTAGTTGATCCAGTCATGTTCCAGGCGTACCAAGCCTGTGTCGGGCCCCTCGTCGACCACCGTGAAAAAAGCCGCCTCCACCACCGCGTCATAAGCTTGAAGATAATGCTCGTCGGTGGCGTACGCGTGTACCTCGTATCTTCCCGTCAGCAACGGGCATTTCCTGAAACGAATCGTCGCGGTATAGCGACCGTCCGCCAACGCTCTGGGAAGCACTCCATCCATCGCCGTCGAGGTGGTGTACACAACGGTGTCGTCGCGCAACAGCGAAAGGCCTAGCGCCGGCGTGCCGGCAAAGCCGGGACCGAACCACCCTTCCAGTCGAACGCAAAATGTCTCTCCCGAATGGATCCGATCGACGGGTTGCATCTGCTCGTCCAAAACGGTTACCGATTCAACCCGGCACCGATCATCACGGACCATCTTGTTCAGCGTAAGCACGCTTTCTGTAGCCGTCGTCCCGCGGGTTCGCGAGGAGCTCTCATATTCGGTCACCACTTCCCGGGCGGGTCCAATCCTGATCGGGTGTCCCCGCTCCAGCCACAGAGCGCGCTCGCACAGCGTTCGCACCTGGTATAGGTTATGCGAGCAGAAAAGAATGGTTTTCCCCGCCTTGCGGAATGCGGCGATACGGTCGGTACATTTTTTCTGAAAGCCTTGGTCCCCGACGGCAAGCGCCTCATCGATGATCAGGATCGAAAAATCGAATCCCGTCGCTACGGCAAACCCGAGCCGCACGTACATGCCGGACGAGTACGTCTTGACGGGCTCGTCGATGAAAGAGCCAAGCTCGCTGAAAGCGACGATTTCCCCTTCTCTCTCGGCGATCTCTTCCCGAGCGAGGCCCATCAGGGCTCCCGTAAAGTAGAGATTTTCGCGGCCCGTAAAATCGGGGTGAAAGCCCACGCCTACTTCGAGCAACGCGGTGGCACGCCCTTGTACCTGTACCTCTCCTCGGGTGGGAACCGCCGTCCCGGTCAGGATCTTTAGAAGGGTGCTTTTACCCGCGCCGTTGTCCCCGATGACTCCGAAAGCTTCCCCCTCTTCCACCTCCACACTGATATTGTCCAGAGCGACGATCTCCGTATCCGGCGGACGTCCAAAGAGCAGGCCGGCCACCATGGAGCGGGGCCCATGGTAGAGGCGGTAAATCTTCGTCAAATCTTTAGTCCGGACCGCAACTCCCATATGGATCGTTCTGGACTTTAGCACAGCAAACAGGCGACAGAAGGTCCCTCCCGGTAC
>JAPXNP010000431.1:0-2680 GCA_033811955.1 Acidobacteriota bacterium | reverse complement strand
GGCGCCTGAGGACCGCTCGGTGTGCCTGGGAAAAGGAGAAGTCCTGGAAGACTGGTTCGTAGGCGCCTATCGCCGCGTCCGTCTCCGCCTTCCTCATCTGCCCGGCACCCGCCAGGCCCACCCAGTTCCGCCTTTCGGCGAGCCGGCACTGCTGGTTGACGCACTACTTCCGGGGTCGCTATCGGCTATAGCCTCCGCCTACTGGGCCGTCCTGAACGGGTGGCACTTGCTGAGAGCTCCCGATTTCCGCTTCTTGTTGGTCTGTTTTGGAGGCGATACGAAAGCACCTCACCGCCCCTTGCTCGGCAAGTGGCTTGTGGAGCGGCTCGAGGCGACCGCTCTCTGCCTCCTCCCCAATGAGGTTTCGTCCCCTGCCGACCGGCAAGAAGAGAAACGGGAAAGTGAAGCGGTCTCCGATCGGGCCGAATCACCCAAGATCGAACTGCGGCCGGCCGGCGGGAACATTGCCGAAGCCATGTCGCGCGAGCTGAAGCGTTCCCTTTATGATTTCCTGGTACTGGAGTGCCGGACCGATATTGCCCGGGAGGACGCGGCTCGGCGATTCCAGGAGCTCTTCGGAGAGTTGACTACGGCACTCCCGGTCCCCACGTTCGCGGTCGTTCATTCCCAGGAGGAGATTCGACACATGCTGATCTGCACGGGGGCCGGCGAGCCCGGCAAGGAAGACATCCGGTTGGGTGGACGACTGGCTCGGAGATTGGGTTTGCCGGTCACGTTGCTTCACGTGTACCACCCGCAGACCTCGCCCGAGTTCGCCCGTCGCCACCTCGACCGGGCGGCCGCTACGCTGCAAGGTCTTGATCTCGATGTGAAGCTGCACGTGACGGCCGGTGAAGACGTCGCGGAAACCATTGTTCAGGAGGCCCGCCGTTTGGAGTGCGATCTAATCGTCATAGGAGCGCATCTCGAACAGCCGAGCTGGCTGACGGACCAGAACATAACCCGCCGGATTTTGGCGAAAGCTCCCTGCGCAGTCTTGATCGTGCCACCCCCGATAGAGTTACGCTCTACGGCGCCGTCCTTTGTTCACACACTACCCGGTTAGCGACCGGCTGATCTTGCTAAACAAGGGCCGGCCCTGCGGAGGGTCTCAATTACTGAAACCGGTTGAGAGCATTTCCACGAGAAGAATCACCGGCTTTGCTACATTCGGGAAAGCGCCGGCCGCCCGGAGCGACTTCTCAAGAAATGCGAATCCCCCGGCCGGATTTCTTACCAGCTCATTGGAATGCGGCCCGTCCCGCGGCAAAGAAGGATCCGTGCATAAACCAATCGGACGCACCGACTCACGGCTGCGGCCTGCTGTTGCGCCGAATGTATTCCTCCAGCTCCCGTCTACGCTCGAAATCCGGACGCTGCTCAAGGAAGCGTCGGTACTCGTCGGAAGCCCGATCGCGATAACCTGCAGCGTCATAAAGAGCGGCTAATCGGAGGTGCGCCTCGGCCATTCCTTCGGGATCAAGCTCGAGGGCCTTCTCCATGCAAGGAACCGCACGGGAGCCCAGTTTCAGACCCAGGTAGGCTTCTCCCAACAGGTAATGAGTCTCCGCACGATCGGGAGCCAGCTCGACCGCCGTCGTAAGAGCCTCGAGCGCCTCCTCGTACCGCTTCCGGGTCAGTAACAACTTCCCGAGGTTGACCCGAGCCGGAAGGAAATCCACTTTCGCTTGGGAGGCTCTCCGGTAGCAACGCTCCGCCTGCCGCCATTCGTCGCGCAGAAAGTAGGCCGTACCCAACTCGGTCCAGGCCTCATAATCCAGCGGATCCCGGTTGACGACTCCTTCCAGAAGCTGGATTGCGGCGGCCGGATTCCCTTGTTGGATGCTCTGCTGCGCTTCGTCGAAACGAGCTTGCTCTTCTTCGGGACGCGAGTACACGGACGTCGACGGAGGTGGCTTCCTCTCGGGCAGGACATATTCAAGTTCGATGTCTTTCCGGATGTCGTCCTTCTTAAACTCCATCAGGATGAACCGTTCCTCATAGACGACTTGATTACCCCAAAGAACCTCGAGAATGTACTCTCCGTTACCCACCCCGTTAAACCGGTAGCGACCGCCGGCCGTGACGGTGTCACGCGCCACGAGCCTGGTGGAAGTACCGTCCTTGAGTAGGACCTGGAAGGTCCGCCCCAACTCCACCGGCACTTCGTCGGCACCTTTCACCTTAAGGTCTCCGAAAAGGACATGCCCGGTACCCTGGCACCAGGCTTCAGGCGAAAAGCCGACCACGACAACCAGAATGGAGGCAAAGAAAAAACACAACCCAATTTTGCTCGCGGGAGACCAATCCAGACGATTCATTGTAAAGACCAACTTTCCCGCTCAGTTTAGCAGGAACCGGGGCGATCACAGAGGGAGAAGGGCCTGGACGATCTTTCCCCCACCATGCGGCAAGAGTGTCTTCGGACTCTTCAACCTTCTCAGCGGGTCCTCGGCCGGGAGTTTGTCTATTTCCGTACCCATCCACGCACTTATTCGGTGAAGCAGGCCAGCGTCAATTGTCCGGGTTCCACACTCAGGAACTCGACGCCTTCGGGAAGCCTCAACCGCTCGCGTGCATCGGGTGTTTTGACCAAGCGATCCCAAAGGAGGTGCAACGTCGGCCCGGGGACCGGAAGAGAACCGATCTTGCCCGACAAATCAAGCAACTCCAGGTAACC
>JAPXNP010000430.1:0-2686 GCA_033811955.1 Acidobacteriota bacterium | reverse complement strand
GGCTTCCTGTTTAGCCTCGCTTGCATCGCAGGCGGCTGGATGGGGGGAACCTGGCTTTGGGTGCTGTGGGCCGTTACCGGAATTGTCCTGGTAATCGGCTGGAACGTTCCGAGACCTTACGCACGGGCACCCTTGTGGTCGTTCGCCCTCCTGGGTGCTTACCTGCTCCTGCTGATCGCTGGACGTGAACTGGCCCGCGTGGAGGCTGTCCGGCAGCCCCCCGCGGGGATCTACGCGCACGCAGCGGAGGGCCCGCATATGCTTCCCGTCTTGGGTGATCCTCTAACCTGGGAGGCGGTTTGGGAGACGAACACCGTCATTCATACGGGACATGTGAACATCTTGTCCACCCGCCCGGTGGTCTACACCGCCCATCCGCGCAATCTGGATCTTCCTGTCGTAGAGCAAGTGCTGACGACCTGCGCCGGCCGTACCGCCGCCCACTTTTCGCGCTTCGCCTGCTTCAAGGTCGAGCCCACCCCACAAGGGGAAGTTGTCGTCTGGTACGATCTTCGGTTCGGCGCTCCCGGAACGGCCGATTTCGGTATGTACCGATTCACACCGGGCAATCCGGGGGCAGATGATCAAACATTCCCTTGTCCGTCAGTTGGGAATCGCCGGCCCTAAAGAGTCCGGCTTGAGGACTGGAGGGGCTTATCTCACGCACTACCTTGTCCCTGTACCGCTTTTCACAGTTCATCAGTTTCGTATCGCCTGAGCGTGTAACGACTTCCCAAAGCTTCAAGACGGACAACGAACCGGACTTAAAGCAGCACACGACCTAAGAAACGGTGGAATCCGCCCGCCGGGCTGTGCAATACACCCGCTCGGGAGATTTACGTCAGCGGGGGCTTCTGTAATCATTGCCCCGACGGCGACACCCTTTCTTTTGAAACCGTCGGGCTTGCGAAGTCTTCAGAAGAGAATCTGGGCAAGCCGACTCCGGTACCGTTCCGCCAGCTCCGAACGATCCCCTACAACTCGAAACACGTCAAGCATCAGCCTGCGAGCCGCATCATCCCGGAACGACCGATCACGGCGAACCATGTCGAGCAACAGCTCCAAGGCTTCCTCAAACTTATCTTCTCCGATCAAACACCGGGCCAACTCGAATTTCGTTTCCAGATCGTCCGGATCCCGCCCAAGCCGCTCCCGCAAAACGCCGGACCCTCCCTGTGCTCGGGCCTCCTTCCGGCAATCCAGGTACGCGAGCAAGGCGCGCGCGTGTTCAAACACGGAAGCGGATTCTGGAATACGTTCCAACAGCTCCTTCGCTTCCTGAAACTGCCTCAACCCCACATGAACCCGGGCCAACCCTAGAAGGGCCGACGGATCGTCCGGCTTGTCCTTCAGAACCCGGCGAAAGAGCTTTTCCGCCTGATGAAACCGACCCGCCTCCAGGACTGACCATGCTTCTTCAAGCTCGGAACTCTTGGGGGGAGAAAGGTGCCGACTCAAAAAAGCGCGCACCTCCGGCTCCGGCAAAGCCCCCACAAATTGGTCGACGGGCCTACCGTCGCGGAACAGAACGACCAACGGAATACTCCGGATCTGCAGTAATTGCGTCAACGCGGGAGCCTTCTCAGTGTTGACTTTCGCCAGGATAAACGCACCCTGGTACTCTTCGGCGAGCCTCTCGAGAATGGGACCCAGCACCTTGCACGGTGCGCACCAATCCGCCCAAAAGTCCGCGAGCACAGGAGTGTTAAAGGAAGCCCGCAGAACCTTCGCTTCGAAATCCACATCCCCGACGTCTACAATCCACTGTGACTTCATGGCCCAGATTATAGTCTGCGTGAAAAATAGAGACCCGAGTTCCAACGGCCTCTTAGCCCCAGGTCTTGACGCTTGAAGACGTTTCTTCTAGAGTTCCGCCAAGCCGAATCGGGAGGTTCCAGGACATTTGGTTCGTGCTTTCAGGGTGATTCGGTAGGTTACGCAGTGAGCGACAGGGGAGGGGGATGAGATCGGGCCAAAGCGGTTACTCGCGAGGATCCGTGATTCTTCGATGGTTCCTGCGGGTGGTTCCGGCTTTCTTGTTGGTTTTTTGCCTCTGCGCGGGCTGGTGGGCGGACTATACCGCCCGCATGCTCGAGGTACGACGCGCCCTGTATGAAGGCCACATAGAGAGAGCACATCTTGACCTTGCCCGCCTGCAGCGATCTCTCTTCGCTGGACCCGAACTGGCTTTCTACCGAAAGGTCGCCGACTTAATTCAAGGTACAACCGACAGTTCTTCGTTTTCCGAGTCACCCGCGGAGGTGGTCGACCGGTTGCTTTTGCGGGTTCTGGCACATCGGGCGCTACTGTCGGGGAATTTCGAACAGTGTGTTCGGCTGGCCCGGTTCTGGAAGGAGGTTTCCCCGCCCGGGGAGGAGGGTCTTTCCGTTCTCTATTTGGCCGCCGGGTTACTTGAGTCCGGACATCCCGAAATGGCGCGTTCACTAATGGCGTCGGTGTCGCGGGAGGTCCGCAAAGGGGTACTGGAGCATCGGATCCATTCGGTTTTGGACGCCCTGGCTGCGGGCGCGCGCTCCCTTGTCCAAGATCGTCGCGGCAATCTCGTGGGTTGGGTCACAGCGACCGGCGGTTTTCGGGCGATGGATGAGGAGATCGTAGACCTCTTTCCGGTCTCCACCATCCGCAGACTTCTGCCCCAGAATCCTCCGGCGACCCTGCGTCTGAG
>JAPXNP010000429.1:0-2686 GCA_033811955.1 Acidobacteriota bacterium | reverse complement strand
ATATTCTTGCGGGATCAAGTACCGATCTAAGTGCGTTTAACAATCACCACTTTGATTTAGTCATCACTGACCCACCTTTCGGAAACAATGTCTTTTATGCTGACCTTGCAGACTATTTCTATGTTTGGATGCGCCTGCCTTTGCTTAGGTGGTACCGCGGCCTGCCGGAGCGCAAGTATTTTGAGCCGGAACGGACTCCCCATGCGGTGGAGGCCGTGGACAACACCGTCGAGCACCCCGATGACCGAGAGGACTACGAGCGGGAGCGGTTCCTCACGAACGGCATCCTCGCCACGGTGCGCGAACTGACCGGAAACAAGGAACTCGGAGAAAAGGACCCGAACCCGGTCTACCGGCCCGAACCAGCCTCTGACTTCTATCAGCAGACGCTCACCGCCTGCTGGGCCGAGGCGGGACGGCTCCTGAAGCCGGGTGGTCTCATGGCTTTCACCTTCCACCACAGCGCCGATGCGCCGTGGATAGATGTTCTCGAAGCTCTCTTTGATGGGGGGTATTTGTTAGTTTCTACATATCCGATAAGAAGTGATGAAACATTTGCAGAGGGTAAATTTGGCTCAAAGAAGATCGAGTACGACATCGTCCATGTCTGCCGAAAACGGCTGGAAGAACCACAACCCGTGAGCTGGGCGCGGATGCGCCGGTGGGTCAAGGACGAGGCTGCCCGGCTCAAGGAGCTTCTGGAGCATTCGCACGGAAAGGAGCTTCCCGAATCGGATCTTCTGGTCATTCTGCGGGGAAAAGCCCTCGAGTTCTACAGCCGCCATTACGGCCAGGTCTTTACGGGTGACGGGCAGGTGTTAGGAGTGCGAGACGCGCTCCTTGGGATCAACCTGCTCTTAGACGACCTGCTGGCGGGAAAGGATCAGAACGGCAAGCGCCGTCCACCCGACGCGGCGGAACCGGCATCGCGGCTGTTCCTGCGCGTCTTCCAAAACCGCCGCTCCATGGCCCGGGATGAATTGCACAAAATGCTGCGCGGCACGGGCGTTTCTCAGGGGGACTTCGAGGCGCGAGGCTGGATTCGGGTGGTCGGAACGCAGGTGAACGTGATCCCCATCGAGGAGCGTTTCCAGTATTTCACGGCCCCGGGACGAAACCGCAAGGTCCTCAAGACCGACCTGGACCAAGCCCATTTCCTGATCGGCGCAGCGACGCCCGGCAGCGGCGTGGATGTTTCTGACGAACTCAACCGGGCCACCTTCCAGATCAAGAGATCGGTGGACCCGATTCTGGACTGGTACTCCCAGACCGACCCGGACACGGGAATCAGGCAGGCTGCCAAGTTAGCGCTCTCCCTTGTCAGCCATTGGCGGGCCAAACCGGAGAAGGGCCCGGCATTCAGGCAGATGACACTGTTCGAACAATTGGAGGCGGAGGCTGAATGATGCGGGATATGTCTTCAAGCGCCTGGCTTCGCCGTGGATCAAGTATTGTCTATGATCGGATTTCACTTGGTCCCCTTATCAACGGGGGTGCCCTTGTGTCCATGCGGGAAGCTCTCAGGTGGATGAATGTCTGGCCGGCTGCGCCGCCGGGAAACAGTCAGACGGTGCTCGTGTGTGGCATCGAGACCTTCCTCGATGTCATGGAACCCATCGAGGCAGAGAATTTTCTGAAAAGCCGGGTTAAGCCTTTCGTGCAGGAGTTCCAGGCTCGTTGGGATCAGCGTGGGCTGGTGTTCGGCTTCGGCACCCATGAGAGATCGTTTGAGCTGACAGCGTCCGACGAAGAGGTGCTGTTCATCCGCCGGGACGGCGAGCGGGTACGGCTGTCGTACTCACTCTGGGATGGGAGTGCCACCATGAACGTGGCGCGCCTGATTCGTGACGAACAGGGAAAGAGCATAACGGTTGGATACTATGTCGCAAGGATTTCCTGAGCTGCAGATCGGCCGGAAGGTCGAACACCCCGAGCTGGGAGAAGGCGTGGTCGTCGGCTTCGAGCCGACGGGATTCGTCCGCGTCTTCTTTCGGTCGCTGGGTGAACGACAAGTACCGCTGCAAGCGCTTCAGGAAGCAGAAAGCTGGTCCGACCGAGTCATCGCCGGGCTGAAACCGGTCACCCCGGAGGCTATCGAGCGCCTGTGGCTGGCTGTCGAAGCCGCCGAGCTGCCGCTCATGGAAAGCGCGGCAACCCTGACCTCCGCCAAGGTGGACCTGCTGCCTCATCAGGTGGTGCTTGTGCATCGGGTCGCCAACGCAAGGCCCAGGAGATTCCTCATCGCTGACGAAGTCGGTCTTGGCAAGACCATCGAGACGGCCCTGATCCTTCGCGAGCTGGCCTCGCGCGGCGAAATGCGCCGGGCGCTGATGGTCGTGCCGGCAGGGTTGGTGGACAACTGGCGGCGCGAACTCAACGAGGTCTTCAATCTCGATTTCGAGGTATTTGGGTCGGAGGGAGATGTAACGGACCGGAAGTCAAATGCCTTTGCCAAGCACAACCGGTTGATTGTCTCCGTGGATACACTCAAAAGACGCACACGGGTAAAGAGGCTTCTGGAAGCGCCTCCGTGGGACCTTGTGGTGTTCGACGAGGCCCATCACTTAAGTGTTTACAAGACCGGCAAGAAGACGCGCAAGACCGAAAACTTCAAGCTGGCAGAATCCCTTCGTCCCCATTGCCGGGACCTGCTCCTGCTCTCCGCCACGCCGCACCAGGGGGATCA
>JAPXNP010000428.1:0-2689 GCA_033811955.1 Acidobacteriota bacterium | reverse complement strand
TCTCGTTACAGGCCCTCTATGGGTGTTTGGCGGCGGCGGTTCGAGAAGTCGATCCGAACCACCTACTCTTCATCGAGGGGAGCTCATACGCGACCAATTTCATGCGGCTTGAGCCGCCGGTGGACGACCAGGTAGTCTACAGTTTCCACAAATACTGGAACGACACGAGCGTGCAAACGATTCAGGAATACCTGAACTTGCGGGAGTGTACCGGCAAGCCTTTGTGGGTTGGGGAGTTCGGAGAGAATTCCAACCCTTGGGCGTATCGGGTGATCGAGGTGTTCGAAAGCCACCGAATCGGGTGGTGTTGGTGGACCCATAAGAAGGTGGACACAATTACGAGTCCGCTATCGGCTCCGTTTCCCGAACGGTATCGCCGGGTGGTCACGTACTGGGAGGAAGGCGGTTCACCTCCGCCGGCGAAGGAAGCGCAAGCCGGCCTTCTCGAATTGGCCGACGCGCTCAAGGTAGAGAACTGCCGCGTGCTTCCCGATGTGGTGGCGGCGCTGACCGATCCCGACCGAGGTGTCGATCCGAAGCCTTACGTTGAACACGTTCTCCCGGGAAGCATAGCCGCGGTGGACTACGATGTGGGGGAAGAAGGGTACGCCTACCACGACAACGATTCCTTACGCGTGCGCTACGAGAACTGGACGCCGTGGAACCAAGGTTGGCGATACCGTAACGACGGTGTCGATATCGAAGAGTCAGCCGATCCCGGAGGTCGAACCTGGAACGTCGGTTGGATGAGTGACGGGGAGTGGCTCAGGTACACGGTGAGTATTGAGAAAGAGGGACGGTACAACGTTCGATTGCGGGTGGCCGGCAACGGAGGCGGCATTCGATTGGCTCTCGACGGAGTCCCTCTCGGCGGCGAACAGGTGGTTCCCGTCACCGGTGGTTGGCAGCGGTGGACGGTAATGCAAATCCCCGACGTGCAGCTCCCTTCAGGCCGACACCTCCTTAGAGTCGAGGTCGTCCGGGGCGGCTTCAACCTGAGTTCGTTGGACTTCTCGGAGGACTGATATCGTTAACCGTGTGCGCCGCCGAATCCCGGTGGTCGAACGGACCGAGGCCTTTTTGCCAGGGACTCTCAAAGCAGGTTTCGAACCGAAAATCGGCGTCCCGGCTGCAAGCTGTAAGATGGAGCTCGATGTTCTAGAGAGGGAGGAGTAACGATGCGTGGGAAGAAATTGGTACCCATTGTTTCCGTAGGACTGTTTCTGGTCACTTCAGGGAGTGTAGTTTCGGCCCAGGCGTCTACGGCCGTCGAAGTGCCGCCTATCCAGCTGGAGAAGGTAGAGCCGACGGGCGGGAAGCCGTTGATGGAAAGTCTCGCGCTGCGGAGATCCATCCGGGAGTTCAGCGATCGGCAGGTACCCGAGACGGTTCTTTCAAAGCTACTTTGGGCGGCGGACGGGGTCAACCGCCCCGACGGGAAACGGACGGCACCGTCGGCGTGGAACCGGCAGACGGTGGAAATATACGTGGTGACGGCGGCGGCGGCATATCGATACGTGCCCGATGGACATCGACTCGAGCCGGTGGTTGCCGGAGATCTCCGCGCGCTCACGGGTGTTCAGCCCTTCGTTGCGACGGCTCCCATGAACCTGGTGTACGTTGCCGACCTGGGCAAGTTGGAACAGATGGATTCACCGGCCGACGAGAAAGTTCTGATGGCGGCCGTCGAGGCGGGGCATATGGCACAGAACGTATATCTGTTTTGCGCCTCGGAAGGTCTGGGCGCGGTTACCAGGATGCTTATCGACCGGGAGCCGCTGGCCGAGGCGTTGCAGCTCCGTCCGGAACAGTACATTATCTCGGCTCAAAGCGTGGGTTATCCCGCGGCTTCTACAGAGTAGGCGGGCATGCAGGCCACCGCGGTTTGCGTCTCCCGCTTTCCCGCCGGCGGGAACCGGCGGGCTGCTTCCGCGACCGAACTGCGGGGAGGCGATCTCAAGCGCTGCCGCCGTCGGCTGCCGCGGGGAAGACCTTAGGACGTGGCGTAAGGAAACCGGAGGCCGAAGCGGCGAGGTGTTCCGTCCGTTGGTTGCGGATCCGGCAAACTCACACTATTCGGTTCGCATAAGGAGAATCTGCGATGGGGATTCAACGGCGGGTCAGGCGGCGGGCCCTCAGACTGGCTAAGGCCGAGCTGGCTCGGTTTATGGATGAAAACGAGGAACAGCTGCTACGGCTGTTTCGAGAGGAACTGCAAAGACTGGATGATTCGATTCCGGAAGAGCAGGTTTTCATCGACATTAAGATGGTTCCCCTGGGTGATGCCATTCTTCGGGCTTGTTTGAATGCGTTGCGGCGCTTCTTACGTGAAGATGTGGCACAGTGAACGGATGTGGTCCGGTCGACGAAGTACGCGGGTTGCCACAGCCGTCCCTGGGCTTGGATGCGCCGACCGGAATGCCGTCGGTCGGGAACGGTTCTTAGTGGAAGTGAGCAGGTCTTATGTCACGGCGTTCAGGACGGCCGCGGCCGGTACGACGGCCACCGAGTCCATCTCCGTCAGGCGTTCCAACAGGTCTTCCAGATAACGCGAGCTCACCGGACCCCACCCTTCGTCGTCGATTCCGTGGGTGTTGTAGATCAGCCAACCAGATTCGAGATCCAGCAGTTCTTGTACCTGTGTCTCCAAATGGCGGTCGATGTTGTCCGGTCCGTAGCTGGTGCAGGT
>JAPXNP010000427.1:1393-2691 GCA_033811955.1 Acidobacteriota bacterium | reverse complement strand
TCAACGGTTCCGCTCAGGTCAGAAGGATCCGAGCCGGCGATTTCACAGAGTACGTTGTTCCCGGATCCGGACTCGCAAGACACCGCCGCTTTCGGCGAAACGTTGCTTTGTGGATTTTACCGATGACGGGGTGTGGTTCTCGGTTTCCCGCCGGATCATGCGGCGGGATCGCCGATGGGGATTCCTCCAAGAACTTGTCGGAAACGCAACGGACCGGCAAGCGTCCTCTTAGTTACTCTGGACTACGGGTCGGGTCCCGGAGGTTTGAGAGGCGGAGTCCGGCCGGATCGTCGGCAGGTCGCACGTCCTACCGTCGAACTTCCGACGTCTGACTTCATACGCCCCGGTCTTTGCGGTTCGTCGATTTCCATCTCTTGTCTGCCGGACGATTTCGGGGGACGTGTTCCTGGAGTACCATCTGAATGTTGCGCTGCGGACGGTGGTCGTGGATAATCGCACTTCCACCGGCAAACCGGAACGGAGGGGACGGTCCGTGAGTCTCGCCGCTTGTTAACTACTGAAAAAGTAAAAATGAGCTTACGTAACTTCTTCAGCTTGTTTTCCAACGACCTCGGGATCGACTTGGGTACCGCGAATACCGTGGTCTTCGCCCGGGGCAAGGGTATTGTTGTCAACGAACCCTCAATTGTCGCGATTAATAAGGTGAGCAACAAGCTGGAAGCCGTCGGCCATGAGGCGAAGGAAATGCTGGGTCGGACTCCTGGCAACATCGTCGCGATTAGGCCCATGAAGGACGGAGTCATCGCCGATTTCGACGTGACGGAGGAAATGCTCAAGTACTTCATCAGGAAGTCGCACAACCGCCGTCGTTGGCTGAGCCCCCGCATCGTGATCAGTATTCCGTCGGAGATTACCCAGGTCGAGAAGCGGGCGGTCCGCGAGTCGGCGTTGCGGGCCAATGCAAGCGAGGTCTATCTGGTGGAGCAGGCGATGGCGGCCGCCATTGGGGCCGGGTTGCCGATAACCGAGCCCAGCGGCAGCATGGTGATCGATATCGGCGGAGGAACTACCGACATCGCAGTGATCAGCCTTTCGGGGATCGTCTACAGCCGGTCGGTCAGAGTTGCCGGCAATGAGATGGACGAGGCCATTATTCAGTATGTAAAGCGGAAACATAATCTGCTCATTGGAGAGCGCACCGCTGAAAAGATTAAGATGGAAATCGGCTCGGCGGCTGCCCTGGACGAACCTAAGTCGATCGAAGTCAAAGGCCGAAATCTTATCGAGGGCGTTCCGAAGACTGTCACGATCACCGATGCGGAAGTGCGTGAGGCCCT
>JAPXNP010000427.1:0-1383 GCA_033811955.1 Acidobacteriota bacterium | reverse complement strand
CACCCGGGTGGCGCTGGAGCGCACGCCGCCTGAGCTTTCCGCCGACATCGTCGACAAGGGGATCGTTCTGACCGGTGGCGGGGCGCTGCTGCAGAAGCTGGATCAACGCATCAGCGAGGAGACGGGGTTGCCGGTGTTTTTGGCGGAGGACCCTCTGTTTTCGGTCGTTCTCGGAGTGGGAAGGATGCTGGATGACGTTCCTCTGCTACGCCGGGTAAGCCTGCAATGAAGTGATGATCCGATCGCGGCGCAGACCCCTATGGGGGTTAGTGGGACTGGTCGCTTGTAATTTTTTCCTCGTGTCCTTCCAAGTGCGTTCGCCGAATGGTGATCGGCTGATTCGCACCTGGCTCCTTTCCGCCGTCAGCCCGTTTGTTTTGGCGGCCGAAAAAAGCCTTAGCATGGCGGCCGGGGCCGCCGACTGGATCCGAGAGATTTGGAACTTACGCGAGGAGAACCGGCGATTGTGGGAGGAAAACTGGCGGCTGCAGATCTCGCTTCATCGGCTTGAGAATCTGCGGCGACAATGGGAAAAGGACGCTGCGTTTCGGGTACTGGCTGAACGATTCGATTACTCGGTGCAACGTGCTCTGGTCGTGCAGCGTCGTTTTGGAGTCGACGACCAGCGCGTTTGGATCAATGTGGGTCGGGAACACGGAGTTGAGCCCGACCTACCGGTGGTAACGCCGGAGGGTGTGGTAGGTCGCGTGCTCGTTAGCGGCGAATCAACTTCCGAGGTCGAGCTTCTGATTGATCCGAATGCAGCGGTCGGAGCCATGGTCGAGGAGATCGAAGAGATGGGGATTGCCGCGGGTACCGGCGACGGATCGCTGTTGCTACGGTACTTGCCTTTGACGGCGGACTTGGAGCCGGGCCAGGCGGTAGTCACCTCTGGAACAGACGGCATCTATCCTCCGGGGCTATTGATCGGTAGAATCGTCGCCGTTCAGCTGGGCCCGGACGGAACCTTCCAGGAGGCGCGACTGGAGCCCTCGGTTCCTTTTTCGCGACTAAGCGAGCTGGCCGTGCTCAGATGGGATTCCGCGCCGTGACGCCGCCGCCTACCTCCCAGGATCGACTCTCTGCGTGGGCGGTACTCGGCTTTGTGGCTCTCACCTTCCTGTGCGAACTGGGCCAGTCCGTGGTGGCTCCCAGTTACTGGAGAGCTGATTTTGCCTTGATCTTCACCTTCTTGTTCGGATGGAGAAAGGATCGGAGCCGAGCCATGGTTACGGGTTGTCTGTGTGGCTTGGTCCAAGACGCCGCAACGGGAAACCTGATCGGACTCGGCGGTCTCACCAAGTCGGTTCTGGGATATACCGTTGCGGTGATCAGTCCGCATTTTTCCAGTCTTCCTCTGGGCTTGGTTGGATTGCTGAACGC
>JAPXNP010000426.1:0-2691 GCA_033811955.1 Acidobacteriota bacterium | reverse complement strand
GTTCTTTGGAATTTCCTCAATACTTTTAATACGGCGGACGTTGAGGAGATAACGTATAGCGAGTTCCACCGACTCTTGCAGAATGATCGTTTGAGGAGCTCGCCCGGTACCCCCATCGTCATCAGTGGAAATCGGGTTGAGGGGACACTGGTCCAGAATGATACCGACCGGAAATTCTTCGTCGTGATCCCGGACGGCGCCGAGCAGGACGTGGCGGATCGTCTCATTCAGAAGGGTCTTGTTGTCGAAATCAAGCCCGCCGATGAAGGTGGTTGGGTCTATATATTGCTGACCTCCTGGTTTCCCATCCTCCTGTTCATCGCGTTTTGGATCTTTTTGATGCGACAGATGCAAAGCGGGGGTAACAAGGCCTTGTCGTTCGGCAAGAGCCGGGCCCGGCTGTCCGGTAATCATCAGAAAAAGGTTACGTTTCGCGACGTGGCCGGTATTGAGGAGGCCAAGGAAGAACTGCAGGAAATTGTGGAGTTCCTTCGGGAGCCTCAGAAGTTCCAGAAACTCGGAGGGAGGATTCCCAAGGGTGTCCTGCTGATGGGTCCGCCGGGGACTGGGAAAACGTTGCTGGCCCGAGCCATCGCCGGAGAGGCGAATGTGCCCTTCTTTTCCATTAGCGGCTCGGATTTTGTTGAGATGTTCGTAGGTGTCGGTGCCAGCCGGGTCCGCGACTTGTTCGAACAGGGCAAGAAGAACGCTCCCTGCATCATCTTCATTGACGAAATAGACGCGGTCGGTCGGCATAGAGGCGCCGGTCTTGGCGGCGGGCATGACGAGCGGGAGCAGACTCTGAATCAGCTCCTTGTCGAAATGGACGGTTTCGAGTCGAATGAGGGTGTGATCCTTATCGCCGCGACCAACCGTCCGGACGTTTTGGACCCGGCCCTGCTGCGCCCGGGGCGGTTCGACCGGCAGGTAATCGTGTCATTGCCGGACATCAAGGGTCGCGAAGGGATCCTTCGCGTGCATACCCGAAAGATTCCGCTGGCTTCGGATGTGGACATTTCCGTATTGGCTCGAGGAACCCCGGGATTTTCGGGAGCGCAGCTGGCCAACATGGTTAACGAAGCCGCCCTCATTGCGGCGCGCCGCAACCGCAAAGCCGTCACCATGGCGGATTTCGAGGAAGCCAAGGACAAGGTTCTGATGGGAAAAGAACGGAAGTCCATGGTGATGAACGAGCGGGAAAAGCGGAACACAGCCTTTCATGAAGCGGGACACGCGCTGGCTGCTTACCTTCTGCCGGAATCAGATCCCCTGCACAAGGTGACCATCATCCCTCGGGGTCGCGCCCTGGGTTTAACCATGCAGTTGCCCGAGGAAGACAAGTACAACTATACGCGGGACTACATGGAGGCCACTCTAACCATTCTTTTGGCCGGTCGTGCGGCCGAAGAGATTGTTTTGGGGTGTGTAACTACAGGAGCGGCCAACGATCTGGAAAGGGCCACCGAGTTGGCCCGCAAGATGGTGTGCGAATGGGGAATGAGCGAGGAACTTGGCCCCCTCACCTTCGGCAAGCGCGAAGAACAGATTTTCCTCGGTAAAGAGATCGCTCGTCACCAGGACTACTCCGAGAGCACCGCCGTCAAGATTGACGAGGAAGTCAAACGAATCGTATTGAAGGCTTACGACCGTGCCCGGGACCTCCTGCAGGAGAACCGGGAGAAGCTGGTGAAGTTGGCCGAAGCCCTCCTGGAGTACGAGACGCTGACTTCCGAAGAGATCTCGCGGTTGATGCGGGGGGAGAAGATCCGTGAAGAAGGAGTCGCCCCGTCTGAGCCCGAGCTGGAGCCGGCAACCGCTGATGTGAATCGGGAGCGGGAAGAACCTCCTTTACCGGGTCTGGTGAAACCGGGTGAGCGACCGGCGCCCGCCTAGGTCGGTCGAGATTACGCTGACGGTTCAGCGGTTTCCACGTTTCTTTTCGAGTGAGCTTCGACGGATTTGAATCCGGAAATTTTAAGAGAGGAAACGGATTTTCCGCGGTCGGTAGAACTGAAACGCGACAGCGAACGCCAGTGCCGGCGGGAGTTCTCTGTAACGACGGAAGGCGGCGCCGTGCCCCTTGGTGTTTTTTCACGTGAGGGGCATCAAGAGACGGTCGGCTGATTCCGGATGTACGGTTCCCTCCGCTGTGCGACAAATGATCCCGGCAAACGAAGGCATACGCCGATCCTAGATTCGGCGCTGCGGATTGAAGTACACGGGGACATGGAAGTGATCAGAAGGGAATTTGTTTTTCGGGCTCGTAAGCGCGGCCTGGAGCTCGGGAAACGCACGCACATCATGGGAGTGGTCAACGTCACTCCGGATTCCTTCTCCGATGGAGGGCGATATCTCGATCGGGATAGAGCTGTGGAGTATGCCCTGCGGCTGGTGGAGGAGGGGGCGGACATCGTCGATATAGGGGGCGAATCGACCCGTCCGGGATCATTTCGAGTGGAGGCCGGAGTCGAGATCGACAGGGTGATCCCAGTAGTGGAAGCGATCCGTTCCGGGTCCTCAGTGTTTATTTCGGTTGACACGTACAAAGCTCCGGTGGCGGCTGCGGCGCTCGAATCCGGAGCCGACATCATCAATGATGTCAGTGGGTTGCGGTTTGATCCGCAGGTTGCCGAAGTCGTTGCCCGGTACGAGGCGGGCCTAGTCCTAATGCATATGCGCGGCGAGCCGGCG
>JAPXNP010000425.1:0-2695 GCA_033811955.1 Acidobacteriota bacterium | reverse complement strand
GAACTTCATCCAGCTGGATGAGGACCGTGCCTACCGGATTCTCGACGAAGTCAAGCGCGTTGCCGAGAACCGTGGGGTGACTCCCGCACAGGTGTCCCTCAACTACCTCTTACGGAAGCCCGCCGTGAGCTCGGTGTTGATCGGCGCGACCAAACCGGAGCAGCTGGAGGACAACCTCAAGACCGTCGAATGGGAACTTGCTCCGGAAGAGGTCGCCGCCCTTGATGCGGTGAGCGAACCGCCGCGTATTTATCCCCGTTGGATGCTCGAATTCACGCGGCAAGACCGGGATAATCCGGCCGTCATCCTGTGAGGCGGACAAGTGTTTGGCAGAAATGACGCCAAGGAGACGATTCGGCGATCGAGGAGTGTCTTCGCAAGATGGGTGCACCGGTTCGCCTGGAGGAAGTGGGTATTGATAAGCCGGGGATAGACAAGATAGCCGAAAATGCAGCGTCCTTGGCAAAGAAATAGGGTGGGAAAGCCTTCCCTCAAGACGTTGATTACGGAGATCTTGAGCTTTGCGGCTTAACCACGTGAGGGTGGTTCCGGTTGGCTTTGATCGAACCGTGAAACGCTTTGCACACGGCCATCCTTACCGTGGCCGTGCTGCGTGACCCGGGTGGTACGGCCGCCCTTGCCTGTGGCTGCAGCCGCGACGGCGTACGCGAAGTGTAGCGCCGGCGATGGATGGGGTCAGATCCCGGCAAAAACGATGCGAGGTTAACGAAACGATACGAGGTTATGGGACACGAACAAGGGCGGAATCTGGATCATCGAGTAGCGATCGTCACCGGCGGTGGACGGGGCCTGGGCCGGGCGATGAGCCTAGGCCTCGCGCGCGCGGGTGCACGCGTCGTCATTACCGCGGCCCATGGCCGTAACGAAATCGAGCAAGTGGCTGCCGAAATCCGCGCCGAGTGTAGGGAGGAGCGCATCCTGCCGCTACTCGCCGACGTTACGAGCGAAGCCGACTGCGCACAGGTGGTATCCACCGCGCTGGAGCATTGGGGAAGGTTAGATATTCTGGTCAACAATGCCGGACGTGGCATGAAATTCGTCAGTGAACGGTTTCTTACGGAGCCTACCCGTTTCTGGGAAACCGACCCCGACATCTGGCGGATGATCATCGATACCAACGTCAACGGTCCTTTTCTCATGGCTCGCGCCGCGGTACCGCACCTGCTTGCAGCGGGGTGGGGCCGTATCATCAATATTTCCATGAACCATGAGACGATGCGGCGACGCGGCTTTTCACCCTATGGGCCCTCGAAGGCGGCACTGGAGTCGGAAACGATCATTTGGGCGCAGGACCTCGAGGGTACCGGCGTCACAGTCAACGCCCTGCTGCCCGGCGGAGCGACGCTGACCGGAATGATTCCGCCGAGACTGGACGAGCGCGCTCGTTCCCAACTGCTCGATCCGGCAATCGTCGTTCCGCCGTTGCTGTGGTTGGTATCCCGTGCCGCCGATGGGGTCACCGGTAAGCGCGTGAACGCTCGTTCCTGGCGAGGGTCGGAACCCGAGGCGGGGTTCGAAGATGGAGGTTGGTGCCGCGAGCCGTCTTTTGACCAAGACGGGAAATGGGGAAAGGAGAAGGACGGATGAGACTTTCCGGGAGGAAGGCATTGGTCACGGGTGCGAGCAAGGGGATCGGTCGCTCGGTGGCGTTGGGTTACGCCGGGGAAGGAGCCGACCTGTTCTTGACCGCAAGACAAGACAAGGAAGGCCTGGCAAAGACTATCGAGGATGCCCGGGCTTTCGGTGTCAACGCCGAAGGAGGACTTTACGACGCCTCCTCCGTCGAAGACGTCCGGCGCCTCATGGACGATGTCCAAATCACGATGGGAGGACTCGATATTCTGGTCAACAACGCAGGGATCATCCGCCCCACGCCGTTTATGGAGATCAGCGCGGAGCAGTTCGAGACGACGATACGGACCCATTTGTTCGGGACCTTCTACCACACCCAGGAGGTGCTGCGGCGGTTTATGGTTCCTGCGAAAAAGGGCAAGATCATCAATCTGGCGGCTCCGGCTGCGCTTCAGGGATCCTACGGCGTGGTCGATTACGCGTCGGCAAAGGGGGGCATTGTTGCCTTTACCAAGAACGTGGCCAAGGAAACGGCTGCTCTCGGCATTCAGGTCAACGCTGTTGTGCCCGTCGCCAAAACGCGAATGACGGATGCGCTGTCCGTTTTCTATGCCAAAGCGTTCGGTGCGGAAGAGGGCAAACGACTCGAGACGCTCCCTGACACTGACAAGTTGGTTGGGATCTTTGTGTATTTTGCCTCCCCCGATTCGGACTATGTTACGGGTCAGGTGGTCACCGCCGACGGCGGCATGCTATAGTCCGGACAAAGGTTGCTGGTTACGCGGCGCGTTTTCCGTTCCGCGTACCACACGAACACGGCAACATGGCCGTGATCCACGGCGCACTGCAAAGCGGAAGCTGCGCTTCCGCAAATCCCGTACCTCCTGCGGAGCACGGGTGCCGCTCCCGGCCGGCCGTGAGTACGCTTGTGTGCCGACCCAACCCTTGTTACTCTGGCGGCGAAGCGCCGACCGAGAATGACTCGGCCGAAGAGGCTCGGGTTTTCTCTCATAGGAGGTAGCACCATGGCGGATTGGTTGGTCATCGGACCGGTCAAGAATTGGCAGTTGGCGGTCGAGCACAAGGTCTGGGCGGTGTCGCC
>JAPXNP010000424.1:1567-2695 GCA_033811955.1 Acidobacteriota bacterium | reverse complement strand
TGGCGGAACTGGGGAGGTATGTTTTGGCCAGGAGCGCTGAAATTTACGAAGCTAATCGCGCGAGTCGGCCGACCCGGGTGTGTATCTTGGGAAGCGGCGTGCTGGCAGGTGCAGCGAGGGAAGGGGCGCTGAAGATCCTGGAGCTCTCCGACGGCCGGATCGCCACGCTGGCCGAAAGTTTTCTGGGAGTTCGCCACGGGCCACTGAGTTTTATCGACCGCAACACGTTGGTTCTGTATTTTCTTGCTTCGGATGAGCGTATCCGGAAGTACGAGAGAGACCTAGTTGCCGAAATTAGATCGAATCAGCTGGCGGGAAATACCGTCGCCGTCGGTTTTGGACTGGAGGAAGACATTGCCGAGCTGACGGACTACTCGATTGAACTCTCACAGTCGGGAGTCGATTACCTGGCGGATGAGTTTCGTCCCCCGATCGATGTCCTTTTGGCGCAGGTGACGGCCTTGGGTCTCAGCTTAGACCGGGGACTTGACCCGGACAACCCGAGTCCCAGAGGAGCGATCCATCGGGTGGCCCAAGGGGTGACGATTTACTAGCGGCGGCCCGGAGTCGAATTGACGGAAGACGGCGTTGCAATGCGCCTGTTGCAAGAGCTGAGGGCGCAACAACCGCCTTTGGGGGTGTCCTCACCGCCGTCCCATTCCGCACGCATAAGAGTAGTCCCCGGTCACCCGCCGGATTTTGTGTCTGATCAAGGCCACCGCTTCCACTTCGAGCGACCCTTCCCGGACGGCCCGGTATTGTTCCGGGAGGTATTGACTGATCAGGGTCAGGGGCGGCGGATTCCGATTGATATTGGCGATTAAGCGATTCAAGGCCTCTGAGACTCGCGGGTTCGGCCAATAATAGCGGCACCGATCGCTGAAGCTGTACTTTCTTGCATAGGCCTGCTCCGCCGCGCTCCCGTGGTAGTGGTCCTGCCAGTATCCGGGTTCACGCAACATTTCTTCTTCCAGTACTTCGCACACCCTGGACAACTCCACGCCGCGTTCGGTCGCCAGGTACTCCCGCTCCATCATGGCCAGGGCGAAGACGGCTTCCCTCATGGCGAACGTCAGCGCGGGACCCACTTTCAGAATGGCGAAATGATCCTCCACCATTTGCCTCAAC
>JAPXNP010000424.1:0-1557 GCA_033811955.1 Acidobacteriota bacterium | reverse complement strand
GCGGTCTGATAGTCCGTAGAGTGGGCTTCGTAGACCAGCCCTTCGTATTCTTCGATCAGTCGGGAAAGAGGACGGGCTCTTTCCGGCCGGTAGTCGACCACCGTCGCCTCACCGAACTCCACACCCGGCTGCACGACCACGGCCACGACGCGCTCCCAGGCGTCGCGCAATCCGCGGGCTTTGAATGCCTCCCCATGAACGTCGATGGTTCGGCGGGCGGCCTGGCAACTTGTCGGTGCAAGATCGACCAATTCTTCCCGGGCTCCCCCTGGAGTCGGGACTTCAGTGCCGATCACATAGACGGGGCGTTCCCTCGTTCGAGCGGAGGCGTTGTATGTTGCTTCGGCGACTTCGCACAGTCGTGCGGCACGGTCGGCCACGACTTGGTCGTCCAGGGGCTCACGGCGGTTCCCGCCGTCGTCGGCGCAGTGCATGCTGGTGTCGAGATGAATCTTTGTGAAGCCGCCCGCAACGTAAGCCTCGATCAACACCTCCGCCTTCTTCATGGCTTCGTCGGCAGGTTCCTTCCGCCAGGTGTTCGGCCCTAAATGGTCACCTCCGAGTACGACGTTCTCTCGTGGGAAGCCGATGCTACCGGCGATTTCCTCTACGAAGAGCCGGAACTGAAGGGGCGTCATTCCGGTGTACCCCCCGTACTGGTCGACCTGGTTGGAGGTGGCCTCGATCAGCACAATCGAATCATCGTCCAAGGCCTGGCGAACAGCGGCCTCGATCGCAAAACGGTTTGCGGAACAAACGGAGTACACACCCGTCGATGCGCTTCGTTTGTGAAGCGGCAGCATTTCTCTAATCCGGTTCATTGAGGCTTCCTCTCTCTACGCTTTTAGACTCACCCGCGCGGCGGCTCCAAACGGTTCTCCAAGCCGGCCCACCTTATGATGGGGGGATTACTGCGGAAACACAAGTATACAACTTGTCAGTCTAAATCTCCTTCGCTATGATGACATTCGGGATTACGGGATTTTCCGAGAATCATGAGAGGATGGAAGCAACATGTGCAAGGTGCTATTTGTCGGGGATATCAATGTAGACATTATTATGGGAGGACTGGTCTCGCCTCCGCAGCTGGATAAAGAGGTTACCTGTGAATCGTACGAGCTTACATTGGGTAGCTCTGCAGCCATCTGTGCTTGCGCTTACGCGGCTTTGGGAGGACAAGCCTGGTTTTCCGGACTTGCCGGAAATGACGACTATGGCGAATTCATGATCAAGGGGATGCAAGGCTTTGGCATTCATACTGAGCATATTGAGAAGACCGAGGAAGTTCAAACCGGCGTGACAGTAAACCTAATCTATAAGCAGACACGCTCGCAGGTCACTTATCCCGGAACCATTGCACACTTCAGCGGAGAGAACCTCACTGGAGAGCTTTTGAGAGAATTCGATCACGTGCACTTTGCGGGTCCCTACCAGCAAACAACGTTTCGCCCCAGAATCACTTCGATGCTCAAGTTGCTCGAGACTTTGGGTGTTACCTCCTCGCTGGATCCTCAGTGGGATCCCACCGAGCAGTGGGAATATGTCGAGGAGTGGTTG
>JAPXNP010000423.1:0-2696 GCA_033811955.1 Acidobacteriota bacterium | reverse complement strand
CGTACCAAACCGGCGCCGTGAGAAACAGCGGAGGCGCGGACGGTGACGTGCGGCGTCTCGCCGAGCGGGCGGCGGCGTTCCGGGGCTCCGTGGAACACGGAGCCGAACCGAGGAGCGCGAAGGCGTCCGAAAGGTATTCGCGGGGGCCCCGCAAGCCGGCCGCCGGGTAAGCCAGTAAGGCCGGCGGCTGAACCGCCGCCTCCACCCGCGGCCGAAGCGATCTTCCCGCGAAGCAGTGGTGCCGCACTCGACTGTCAGCCGTCTGGAACCACCCCCGAGCAATGCGACCATGGGTGTCACTGCTTCCGGACTGTTTCGAGGCGGTAGCGGCGGAGTTTCTCCCGCAATGTCTTACGGTCGATTCCCAACCGGCGGGCGGCTTCCGACTTGTTTCCGCCGACCGCCGTCAAAACGTTTCGGATGTGGGACGCCTCCACTTGGGCGAGCGATGCGTCGGGGACGGGAATTGGAACTGCTGAACGCATCAGTTCGGGAAGGTCGGAGACCTCGATGACCTCCTGATCCGACATCACATACAGACGTTGGATCAAGTTCTGAAGCTCCCGCACATTGCCGGGCCAGTGATACCGCAGCAGTGCCTGTAGAGCCGAATCTGAGAAATTCAGTCGCGACGTGCCGGTCTCCCGCGAGTACTTCTCCGAGAAATGATTGACGAGCAGTAGAATGTCGTCACCTCGGGACCGCAAAGGAGGCAACTCGATGGTCAGGACGACGATCCGGTAAAACAGATCTTCCCGAAAGGCGCCCTGGGCCACCAATTGTGCGAGGTCCTTGTTGGTGGCTGCGATCACCCGGACGTCTACCCGACGTGGGTGGCTGGAACCCAATAGGTAAATCTCCCTTTCTTGGAGGACCCTAAGCAACTTGGCCTGGATCGGTGGGCTGGTCTCGCTGATTTCGTCCAAAAAGATCGTTCCATGATCAGCGGTCTGAAAGAAGCCGGTCCGACTATGGGAAGCACCGGTGAAAGCGCCTTTCACGTGGCCGAACAACTCACTCTCCAGCAGGCTCTCGGGGATTGCTCCGCAACTGACGGGCACAAAAGGTGCGGAACGCCGGGTTCCGCTGTAGTGAATGGCGCGGGCCACGAGCTCCTTGCCGGTTCCGCTTTCCCCCGAAATGAGTACCGTCGCCGTCGTTTGCGCAGCTTTGGCGATCTCGCTGAAAACTTTTTGCATGGCCGGTGACCGACCGACCAGGCCCGGGTACGGGGAGGTCGCTTCGGGCGGAGCGCGGTGAACGGTCCGGCGTCGGCGCAGGGCCTCCAGAGAGCGCTGTACGGCGGAGGCCAGCTCGGCGTCGGTGAAAGGTTTTACCAAGTACTCCGCCGCCCCTCCTTTTACGGCTTCTACGGCGCCTTCTATCGTGGCGTAACCTGTCACCACCATGACCTCGGTTTCCGTCAAGTGTTCGCGGACATGGCGAACCAGGTCCAGTCCGTCCTGGTCGGCGAGTTTCAGATCCGTCACCACGAGATCGAAGGATCGGCGGTGGAGGCACTCGAAAGCTTCCGTCAGGGTTGAGGCCGTGAAGACTTGGCGCCCTTCGGTTTCCAGATTCCGACGAAGCAGCTCCAGCGTGACGGGGTTGTCCTCCACCACGAGAATCGCTTCGGCCCGCTCACGACGCATCGCTTCCGCCCTCCGCAGCCCGAGGCAGCCAAACCTCGAAACGCGACCCTTTCCCAGGCTTGCTCTCAACCCGGATGGTTCCTCCATGGGATGTGACGATACCGTGGACAACGGAAAGCCCGAGCCCCGTTCCTTCGGACCTGGTTGTCCAAAAAGGCAGGAAGATGCGGTCCAGCACCGACTTCGGGATCCCCACGCCGCTGTCTTCCACCACGAGGCATACTCCTCCGTTCTCCACTCGCCGCGTGGTGATTGTAAGGTTGCCGCCGGAAGGCATTGCTTGGGCTCCGTTGACCACGAGGTTTACCAGAACTTGGCGAAGTTGATCCGCGTCCGCCGAAATGGTGGGAAGCCCTTCACCTAACCGGCAGCTAAGATCCACGTTGAATTTCGTACAGAGGGTCCGGAGCAGACTCAGTGCCTCTTCCACGACTCGATTCAGGTTCAGTTCCGTTCGTCGCTGGGGCATGCGGCGGGCGAACAACAACAGTTGTTGAATGATTTGGCGGGTATGCAATGCGGAAGTGATGATCTTGTCCAAATCCTGCCCCGTCTGTTCGGGCAAGTCCGGAGACTTTCGTGCCAGCTGGGCGAAACCCAGGATGGTATTGAGCGGCTCGTTCAGCTCGTGGGCGATCCCCGCCGACATTTCACCGATGGTGGCCAGACGCTCGGCGTGGATGAGCTGTTCTTGAAGCCGGCGGCTCTTCTCCTCGATGTCTTTCCGCTCGATCAGCAGTGCTACCGTTCGGGAAACGGTCTCGAGAAGATTCCGCTCCTCCCTGAGGAACGGTCCCTCGTCAAGCCGCGCCATCGTCGTCGAGTACCCCACCTCCAGCGTACCCCGCACGGTTCCCGCTACCGTAATGTCCGCACTGAGAGACTCCCCTTTGTCGGTGACCCGGCCGGACTGGTACAAGCGTCCGTCGACCCGAAGCCTCGCCCAGGCAGACTCCGGATGCAGCCACGCGGTAGGGAGGACCTCCACGATCCCTTGCAGGATATCTTCCTGGGACGCCCGAGGTTGCTCCACCAGTAAGGAGA
>JAPXNP010000422.1:0-2699 GCA_033811955.1 Acidobacteriota bacterium | reverse complement strand
AAGTGGAGCAGGGCGTGGAAGGTGTCCCGCCTCGCTTCATCAAGACCGGGGTTAATCGAGCTCCCCTGAATGAGTTGGACCGAAAGCTGGTCCGGGCCGCCGCCCTCGCCTCGCGTCGGACGGGACTGACGGTGGCTTCGCACACAGCGGACGGGAAGGGGGCCCTTGAGCAGTTGCGGATTCTCGCGGAAGAGGGTGTCCCGCCGGAACGCTTCGTCTGGGTCCATGCTCAAAGTGAGAGAGATCATTCGTTTCACCGGCGGGTGTCCGCCCAAGGCGCTTGGGTGGAGTTCGACGGGGTTGGCGAAGACACCGTTGCTTGGCACTTGGACTGCGTTCGTTTCATGGCTGCAGAGGGCTTCCTGGACCGCGTGCTGGTTTCCCACGACGCCGGTTGGTACCACGTCGGGGAGCCCATGGGCGGAAGCTTTCGAGGCTATACGGACGTCTATACACACCTCGTACCCCGACTGGAAACGGCTTGGGTGGAACGGTTGTTGGTTCGAAATCCCGGGGTGGCGTTTCCGGGTTGAGCTCGCGGAGGAGGTCTCGGGGTTTCTCTACCTTCGTAAAGGACGGCGGAGTTTTCACTTAGATTTGTGGTTTCCCCGGTTTCGCTATCATGAAGGTTTCGACGTGAGGTGATATACCAGCTTGGGGGTGAGACATGATTTCAGCCAGGACTCGCGTTTGTGCCGTGATCGGCGATCCTGTGGAGCATTCGTTGTCGCCGCAATTGCACAACGCCGCCTTCCGCGCTTCGGCGGTGGATCTCGTGTACGTGGCTTTCCGCGTACGTCCGAATGATTTGGCGGCTGCGATTGCCGGTGTCCGCGCTTTGGGACTACGAGGTCTTTCCGTGACAATTCCGCACAAAGTGGCGATTTTACCGTTGCTCGACAAAGTCGATCCTTCCGCCACACACATCGGTTCGGTCAATACAGTGGTGAACCGCGGAGGGGAACTCGCCGGCTACTCGACAGACGGGCCCGGGGCTTTGAGAGCCCTGCGGGCCGCCGGAGTCGCGGCGGAAGGGAAGAAGATTCTGTTGTTGGGTTCCGGGGGAGCCGCCCGAGCCGTAGCTTTCGCTCTAGCGGCCCTGACGCCTCAACCGGAGCTGGTGGTTCTCGGGATCGAGGCGGACGAGGTGGAGCGGTTGGTCGGCGATCTGCGGGAAAGAACGGGTGTCCAAGTATCCGGCAAGAGGCTGGAGCCGGACATTCTGCGGGAAGCTGTTACGGGCAGCGACATCCTGATTCATGCGACCCCTGTGGGGATGGCCCCACGAATCCGCGAATCCGTTGTTCCGGTGGAACTTCTGCAGCCCGGACAAGTGGTCTTCGACTTGGTGTACGTACCTTTTGAAACCGAGTTGCTACGGGCTGCGAAAGCTGCGGGGGCGATTGCGGTCCCCGGTTTGGGGATGTTCGTCCACCAGGCGGCGATCCAGTTTGAGCTGTGGACGGGACAGCCCGCGCCTCTGCAGGTGATGGAAGACACGGTGAAGGAGATCCTGACCGGGGTTCAGGAGTAAGTGCGGAATTGACGCCTCCGGTCGGTGACTCGACGTTCCGCAGACGGTGGGGCGTTCCGAGGGCTCGGGAAACGCAAGTAAGGTGACGGGAAAACCTCCGCAGCTCTCCGCGGCGGCCGTGAAATCCGGCGTTTTTGCACGCCCCCTGTTTCAGAGACCTCTTGGCGCCGCAAGGGTCCACGAAGTGCAATTCCTCAGCAGTATTCCAAGCGGAAATTCCGCAATCCCTCGGGAGGGACCTCGTAGCGACGTAGTCCCGGCCTGGAGTCGGGCGCTCCTTCCAGAGGCAAGGACTCCCGGGCGTCCACGACCAGCTCCAGCCGGCAGTCCTCGGGCGGAACGACCGTAAGGCGACGACCGCCGAGCGGGCCGGTCAGCCGAAAGGGCATGGGACCCAACGCCGTCGCCACGGTGGCCTCCAGCCGTTCCAGGTCGCCGGGCTGCGGCCGCAGCTCCAGCCGGCGGCAGCCGGATTCCAGCACCTTTACCCCGACCAGGGACGTGTATACCAGGTAAAGCGGCACGACGCCGCAGTGACTCCACTGGTCCGAGCTGTCGCGGCGCGGCGACCAAAGCTCTGAAATCGTATTGTTCTCCACGACCGAGGGCATTTCCGCCCAGATTTCCCGCAGTTCCCGCAGGATCACATCGACCCTCCCCAACTCGGCTAAGGCCCAATATCGCCAGCACGTGTTGGGCACATAGGACAGACCCAGTTCCGGCGGCTTTCCCGCCAAGACCTTACCCGCCTCCAATCGAGCTTCCTCCGGCAGCGAACCGTAAAGGATCGCCGTGGCCAGCGACCGATCGCAGAATCGAGGACCCTGTTCTTCCTCCTCCCACGGGAGGTTGTTAACGAAAAGGCTTCGGCGGGGGTCCCAAAAACGGCGTCGAGTCGCCGCCTCCAATTCCTTGGCTACCAGCCGGGACCATTCCGCAAGAGGTTCTCTTTCCGCCGCCTCCGCCAGTGCGGGAACGATTTCGTTGAACATCGCCGCCGCGTACAGATTGAAAGCACACTGCTTGTGGCGCTGCCGCAGGTAGCCGGTGTGGTCGATCCACACGGAAGGCACTCCCAAGTCTTCCACCGGCAAGAGATCGTCGTCCCTCCGTAAGTCAGCCAAGTAGCGAACAAAACGTTCGAGGCGTGGAAACACCTCCCGCA
>JAPXNP010000421.1:0-2699 GCA_033811955.1 Acidobacteriota bacterium | reverse complement strand
GACAACGGGGATCTTACCGGCCAGTGAAATCACGCTGGTGTAATCGGCTATCTTCTCCTTTTTCGCGGCCACCAGGATGATTTGAAGCTTCTGATCACGGGGAGCACGTTCCATAACTTGGTAATCCACATTTACCTCAGCCAGATCGAAAGGGATATACTGCTCGGCCTCCCATTGAATGGACTGAGCCAACTCTTCCTCGGTCATAGCCGGCAAGGAGACCTTTTTCACAATTACGGAGTGACCTGAGATGGAGGTCGCGACTCGGCTGTTGCGAATTTTCTGTTCCCGGAACACGCGCTCTATGCTTTCAGCCAGGGGGAGTTTGGCGATGATCGATCCGTCGACAATGGTATCCGGCGGTAGGGGAGCCCTACCAAGCGCCTCGACGGTGTAATGGGATCCCGTTTGACGGAGGGAAACCACCTTGACGGCACTGGTGCCGATATCGACTCCGACCAGCTGCTTTCTTCGTGATTTCAGCAGGTCCCATAAAGGCATATTTCGGATCTCCTCATCTTCTAGCCTGAACTGCTCTGGGCACGCTCTAATCGAAGGTATTCTAGCCTCACACTCCGACAACGCAGTAATCTCTGTCACAGTAGCGCATATAGGCGGTCTTTTGTCTCCGCCAAGCGGCAATGGACCACAAAGCTACTTTCCTGAAGCTCGGCGGTCGCGACGACCCTTCTTCACCTTTACTAAACGCCGGAGGGGCGAAAAGTACGATGTAGAGGAAAGTGTGGTCAGGCTCCAATCCGGTGAGTGAGAGACTCCTCCATTGCGGAAAGGGGCTAACTGACCGGACCTGTGGCCGCTTACCGTCAACGATTGCCGGAAAGATGGTTTCCCCTGAGCGCCGGTCGGCGACTGTTCCTCAAGAACCGCAAACCCTTTTGAGGAGGCTGTGCGGCGGAACACCGTCCATCCTCTCCGGTGGGCTTAACGCCTCTTGTGCACTCGGGACGGTTTTGCTGTAAACTGTGGGTTCCTTTGGCGCCAGCTAGGTGTCGGCTTGACACCGAGGGTGCGGTATTGTAGCTTTTCCAACTTTTAGGATACCTATCTCGTAAAGGTGACCATGAGAGCGACGAAGACGTTTCTGCCTAAGACGGCCTCCGTGGAGCGGCGATGGTACGTCATCGACGGGACCGACCAGGTGGTGGGGAGGTTGGCTTCCCGCATCGCCACTGTTCTGATGGGCAAGCACAGGCCGATTTACACGGACTTCTTGGACACCGGGGATTTCGTCATCGTGGTGAATGCGGAGAAGGTTCGGTTCACCGGATCCAAGTGGGACGAGAAAATGTACCGGCGGCACAGCGGGCGTCCGGGCGGACTTCGGGAGATCACCGCCCGGCAGCTGTTGGCCAAGCATCCGGAGAGGTTGCTGATGCATGCCGTCAAGGGGATGTTGCCGAAGAATAAGCTGGGTAAGCGAATGCTGAAGCGACTGCGGGTCTATGCGGGCGGTGCCCACCCGCACCAGGCGCAACAGCCGCAGCCTTTGCCATTCTAAGGGGAACCGACGTGGAAAAGATGCAGTTTTACGGCACAGGTAAGCGAAAGACCTCGGCTGCTCGGGTATTCCTCATGCCGGGTACGGGTCAGATTGTGATTAATCGGCTCGATTTCCAGGAGTACTTCAGGAATCGGGCCGAACAGTCGGTTGTGGTGCAGCCCATGGAGCTGACGGAAACCCGCAACCGATTTGACGTTTACGCCAACGTCCGCGGCGGAGGGTTCTCCGGCCAAGCGGGGGCGGTCCGTTTGGGCATCGCCCGGGCGCTTCTGCAGGTGGATCCGGAACTGCGGCAGCGGCTGAAGAAAGCCGGCTTGCTGACGCGTGATCCGAGGATTAAAGAGCGCAAGAAGTACGGACAGCCCGGGGCGCGGAAGCGCTACCAGTTCTCAAAGCGTTAGTGGAGGAGGTCCGTTTGAATACGATTTCCATCAAGAACTTGTTGGAAGCGGGCGTCCATTTCGGGCACCAGACAAGCCGCTGGAACCCGAAGATGCGTGAGTACATCTTCGGTCAGCGGAATGAGATTCACATAATCGATTTGCAGAAGACATTGAAGTGTCTTCGGGAAGCGATCGATTTTCTGACGGATATTGCGGCGCGAGGCGGGGAAGTCCTTTTTGTGGGGACGAAGCGCCAGGCCCAAGAGGTGGTGGAGGAGGAAGCCCGGCGGTGCGGTATGCACTACGTAACCAACCGCTGGTTGGGTGGTTTGTTGACGAACTTCGCCACGGTGCGCAACAGCGTGAAGCGATACCAAGAACTCGAACAGCTTCGAGCGGAGGGATACCAGACGCGGTTTACCTCTAAGAAAGAGATCTCGAAGATTGAACGGGAACGCCGCAAACTGGAGAAGAACCTTAAAGGTATCGTCAGTATGGAGCGACTGCCCGACGCTTTGGTGGTAATCGACTCGGACCACGAGGAGATTGCGGTTCGAGAAGCGCACCGCCTTGGAATTCCGGTGGTGGCGGTCGTCGATACGAACGGTGACCCGGATCTGGTCGATTACGTCATTCCCGGGAACGATGACGCCCTGCGTTCCATCAAACTTTTCGCCGGCGCGTTTGCTGATGCTATTCTCGCGGGACGGGCGCTATGGGAGGCAAGACAGGAAGAAGAGCGCAAAGCCCGCGAAGAGGCTGAACGTCTGGAAGCGGAGAGGGCGGCTGCGGCC
>JAPXNP010000420.1:0-2702 GCA_033811955.1 Acidobacteriota bacterium | reverse complement strand
GTTGTGAAGTTGATGGATCAGTGGAACAAAGATGGAAATGAATGTTTCGGATGTCTTTTTGGGTCTGGGATCCAACTTGGGAAATCGCCTTTGCATGTTGCAGGCGGCCTTGGATGAGTTGGCCGCTGAGGGGATACGGGTACAGGCGTGCTCAAGCGTGTACGAAACCGAGCCCGTCGACGTGACTGACCAACCGTGGTTTCTCAATCTGGTCTGCCGAGCGGAAGTAGGCTTACCGCCTCGTGATCTCCTACAGCTTTGTCACAGAGTGGAGTCCCGTCTTGGTCGCCGGCGCGGGGCGCCGAAGGGACCTCGAACCATCGACATCGACATTCTGTTCTTCGACGGCCTAGTCACTGCTTCGCCGGATTTGGTTCTGCCCCATCCGCGGGTGGCCTCACGACGCTTCGTTCTAGTTCCTCTGGAGGAACTGGCCCCGACTTGGCGGGATCCCCGCAGTGGAATGCTGGTACGGGATCTGCTGGTCGACTGTACCGACCGTGCCGCGGTGGAACTGTACGGCCCAGCGTTACGGATCCGGTTACAATAGGGGTTTTGGGAAAAGCAAGGTCCGGCCCGTCGGCGGATCTCTTGACGAAGATCCTGTGGGAAGAAGATGAAAAAGAAAGAGACTGCCCCCCAGGCACAACCCGAGCAAGCGTACGGCACCTTACGAGAATACTTTGTCGCCACCGTTTACTGCACCATCATCGCACTCTTTGTGACGACCTACGTGGTTCACCCCATGACGGTACCGACACCGTCGATGGAGCCCACGATTTTGGTAGGTGATCGGCTTTTAATCGATAAGTTTACTTACCGCAACGGATTTTTGAGTGACCTGGGAATCAGCCCGGCCCACGAGATCAAACGAGGCGACATCGTCGTTTTCAAATACCCCGAGGACCCCAACGTTCTTTACGTTAAGCGGGCTATCGGTTTACCCGGTGAGACTTTGGAAGTTCGCGATAAGACAGTTTATATCAACGGCCTGCCGCTGGACGAACCGTACAAGGTGCACCGGGACCCACGGGTCTTTCGGCGGAGCATCGCTTTCGGCGGAGGATTCGACAACCAGCGCGACAACTTCGGGCCCGTAAGCATTCCGGAAGGCTCATACTTCATGATGGGGGACAACCGCGACGACAGTGCCGACAGTCGTTACTTCGGCTTTCTGCCCAAGGAGTACATCGTGGGCCGACCGCTGGTCGTATTCTGGTCTTACGAGGACGCATCCGACGCTTACCGGCGTACCAGCCTGCCGGAAATGCTAAAACTGTACGCCGAGCGCGTCGTGTTCTTCATCACCAAGACCCGCTGGAATCGTATGGGTCATTTCGTCAGGTGATGCGACCGTCGTCACCCTGAGCTTCGATTGACCTCCGCCGTCGAACCCAATCAGCTCTCTCTTGAAGCCTCGGGGGAGCGCTGGGTTAGAACGATTGCCGCGCATGAGAGCGCCGGCAGGCCGGCGCCATCTCTTACGCAAATCACGCTAATCCATTGAGCCGAAAGAACCTTCGGGAAGACACTTGAGCGGATGCTTGAGGAAGATTAGAAAGACTTGCTTATCTTGCAAGTCTGACAATCCGGCAGGAACCCGGCAACCCAAAGGGACCATTCGGCTCGCCCACGAAAACCTTCGCCTTCGCTCGATGAACCCGCCCACCCTTCAAGTAAAATGTCACCGCTTCACCGGCTCCAGCCTCGAATCGAGCGGCCGACTTGCCTGAAAAGGATTCTCTTCGCCTTCTCCGACTGGTCTTCTCCGCAAAAGGCCTCCCTCAGACTCCCAGGAAGAGCTTCCAGGGGTCTTCCAGTGCCTCGCAAACCCAACGGAGAAATCGGGCGGCGTCGGCGCCGTCGATCAGCCGGTGATCGTACGAAAGGGACAGCGGAAGGATCAGTCGTGCCTCGAATCCTCCGTCCACGTACACAGGTTCCATCGAGGACCGCGATACGCCCAAGATGGCCACCTCCGGAAAGTTCACGACCGGAGTAAACGAAGTGCCTCCGATCCCACCTAGGTTGGTAATCGTGAAACAGCCTCCCTGCAGTTCATCAGGCTTCACCTTCCCGGCTCTCGCCCGCTCGGCCATTGCCTGCAATTCCACTGCAAGCTCCACCAGACTCTTCCGATCCACGTCGCGAATCACCGGCACCAGGAGTCCCCTCGGGGTGTCCACCGCCACTCCCACGTGACAGTACCGCTTGTAGACAATTTCCTTCCGGTCTATATCCAGGCTTGCATTGAACTTGGGAAACACGCGCAAGGCCGCCGCCACCACTTTCAGCAGGATCACGGTCACCGTCAGCTTGCCGCCGGCCGCTTCCACCTGCGCCCCCTTCGCCCGCCGCCACTCCTCCAAATTCGTGACATCGGCACGGTCATGGTTGGTCACGTGGACCACCTGGCTCCAAGCGACCGCCAGGTGCTCCGCGGTTGCGCGCCGAACGTTGCTGAAAGCCTCCCGCTCCACCGGACCGAAGCGGGAGAAATCGGGCAGTTCCACCCTCGCCGGAGCGGCCTCGCCGGACCAAGTCCGAATCGACCGTGAATACGCTTTTACATCTTCAATCGTGATCCGACCCTTGGGACCCGAACCCTGGATCCGACTGATGTCAACCCCGATTTCCCGGGCGAAACGGCGTACCGCCGGAGAAGCCGGAACCGGTCTCGGTTTATCCGCCCCCGTCTTTCG
>JAPXNP010000419.1:0-2702 GCA_033811955.1 Acidobacteriota bacterium | reverse complement strand
GGTGATCCTCACGACAACTCCGGACTCTGGGTCACGCTTGATCTCGGCTTCGTTTCGACCCTCCTGGTGCAGGCAGGTTTCGTAGGGGGAGTGAAACATGATCTTTTGGTATACGACGGCCGTGGCCTGATGCTGGGCCGAAGGGACCCGACCCGTGGCTTTTTGGCGAATACGGCGGGAGCCTTCCCGGTACTGGCAACGGCGTCAAGCGAACCCGGAAGCTACTCCCTCGGCTATGCGGGCGACGGGGAGCAGGTCATAGCCGCCGATCTCCCCTTGATTGCTTTGATTCCCGAACTCCGTCAGGTGGAGACCTGGCGAATCGCGGTTATTCAACCTCTTACCGATCCCAGCGAAAGTACAGTGTTTCTCCTGCAACGTTTGAGCGGCGGGCTGGGCTTGGCGGTCATCATTACGGTGATTTGTTGCCTGATTTTTGCGTTGTTGTTGCTCAGGAGCATTCTGGTGCCCGTTCGGGCGCTCGCCCTGGCGGTGGACCGGGTCCAGCGAGGTGATCTGGACACGCCGATCGAGGTCGAAGGTGTCGAGGAGTTCTCCCAGCTCGGTCAGTTTTTTGACGATATGCGGCGACAGTTACGAAAGGTGCTGAACCAGCTGACCGAGATGGCGGTGACGGACTCGCTGACCGGTGTGGCGAATCGGCGTTCCTTCGATGATGGGTTGCAGAGTGAGCTGAAGCGGGCTCTCCGGTACAAAGAAGAGGTCAGCGTCGCCGTCCTAGACCTTGACCGCTTCAAGAACATCAACGACACCTTCGGTCACGCTTTTGGAGACCATGTTTTGCGTGAAGTAGCGAACCGGTGCCGCAGTCTGTGTCGGGAGACGGATTTGTTTGCCCGTTGTGGCGGCGACGAGTTTGCCTTTGTCCTCCCCCACACGGGAAAGGAGCAAGCCATGGTGCTGATGGAGCGGGTTCGACGCGCGGTGGAAAGTCTGAGAATCGAGGACTTACCCCGTGGATTCTCCGTACGCGTGACCGTCAGCATCGGGGTGGCGGCGTTTCCCGAGGATGCAGAGACTGCGGAGACGCTGATGGTCGAGGCTGATGAAGCCCTCTACAGAGCCAAACAAGGGGGGCGGAATCGGGTGGGAGCGGCCTAGGAGCGTATGCCGTGCGGAATAACAAGACTAGGCATAGTTGGAAACTGAGTCGACGAGCCGCCGAAGTCGGACCGTTCTTGGTCATGGAGGTTCTTGAACGTGCTCTGGAACTGGAGCGTTCCGGTCGTTCCGTTATCCATCTGGAAGTGGGCGAACCTGACTTCGACACCCCCGAGCCTGTTCGGGAAGCCGCCGTACGGGCACTTAGAGACGGTTGCACTCACTACACGCATTCCTTGGGCCGGGTGGAGCTACGGGAGGCGCTGTCCGCTTGGTACCGGGCTCGTTATGGGATTGAGGTAAGCCCGGATCGGTTCGTGGTCACCGTAGGCAGTTCATCCGCCATGTTGCTCGTGTTCGCCGCGCTCATCGAAGAAGGAGACAGGGTATTAGTCCCCGAACCGGGCTATCCTTGCTATCCGAAGTTTGTCCGTCTGCTCGGCGGTCGACCTCGGTCCCTTTTGGTAGACGCGGTCACTGCGTTTCAGCCTTCCCCGTCTCGATTGCTCAGAGCCGTGGAGCAGGAACAACCTAAGGTCGTGGTCGTGAACTCTCCTTCCAACCCGGCCGGAACCTTGTTGGAGGAAGACGGCTGGCAGTGTCTGGTGGATTCGACGCCGGCGAACACCGCGGTCGTCTCCGACGAGATTTACCACGGGTTGGTATATGAGGGCACCGCACGTTCCGTCCTGGAGTATCTTCCCGATGGGGTGGTTGTGAGCGGCTTTTCGAAGCTTTTCGCCATGACGGGCTGGCGATTGGGATGGGTGGTTTTGCCTGAGCCGCTCGTGCGGACAGTTCGGAATCTGCAGCAGAATCTTTTTATTTCGGCGTCAGACTTTGCTCAGATAGCGGCTGTGGCCGCCCTCACCCAGTGCGACGAGCAGCTTGAGGCGATGCGTTCCGCCTACGATCGTCGGCGTCGGTTGTTGTTGCGGGATTTGGAGAAATGGGGCCTGCATCCGGCGGCGCCGCCGCAGGGAGCCTTTTATGTTCTGGTGGACGTGAGCCCTTGGACTCGCGACGTACTTTCGTTTGTTCTCCAGCTGTTGGAGGACACGGGGGTCGCGGTAACTCCCGGAACGGATTTCGGTGCGGCCGGAGAAGGTTTTATCCGCCTGAGTTACGCCGTGTCGGAGGATGATCTGGAGGAGGGAATCGACCGACTGGGTCGATACCTGACCGAGCGACGGGACCGAGGATCTGAGGGCGGACCGGCGAAGCAGTGACCCGGCCGAGTGTGGACGGGCCAAGTTGGAGGGAACCGCTGAGCGGAGCATGGTGGCGAGAAGGAAATCGCGTAGACGTAAGACGGCGCGGCGGAAGAAGCGGGTACGTTACTTGCTTCCGAGCGCCGTTCTGGTTGCCTTGATTACCGGTGCACTTTGGTGGATGGGCCCCGACTGGTTTGGCTTTGACTGGAAAGACTTTTTTTCCAGGGTTGCGCTTCCCCCGGAACATGAAGAAGTTGCGGCCAAGGAAATCTTGGTTTTTTTCGGCAACTCGAAACTGGACCCGGAAATGCTGAACTGTCGGCGGGTCTACCCGGTCCGCCGAGTTTCCACGGATCCTTCTCGACC
>JAPXNP010000418.1:0-2704 GCA_033811955.1 Acidobacteriota bacterium | reverse complement strand
CTGCCGGCCGTATACGACTGGATTTCGTCGGGAGGTCCGTGAATGATGTAGATCCGTCCCCGATCAGTACGCCAGCCGTCCATTCCAGAGGTGAAGTGATCATTGGCGTACGCGATTCGGCGGTAATGCTCTTCCTTGAACTCGTTGACGGCGGTACGGGGATCGGGGTCCCGTCGTTGCCAGAACTGCTCGATGAACTGCTCCTTCTCCTCGGCGGTGGTCAGTTTGCGGAAGACTTCTTTCTCTTCCTCGGTAATGATGTAGACGACGTCCTGCTGGAGCCACTTGGTGTAGTAATCCCCGGCTTCTTCCGACTGTACGCCTTGGGCTTGAAGGAACGAAGCAGGGTCTGTGAAGAGACCGCTCAAGCCGCCGGCAAGCAACCAAACAAAGATGAACGTCCACCTCGAAAAGCACGTGTGTGCGGGTTTTTCCCCAAGTCTCATTTTGGTTTGCGACCCTCCGAGGTCCATAATCCGGCAATCCTGCCGTAGTTACTGCGTATTTATATTTTAGAACATCAGGGCCGTGCCGTTGCAACGCCCCGACTCGGCTGGAAGACTCGGAAGGCGGGCCCGGCTTGATCACGCAAAACCGCGCTTCGCCCGGACGTGCCGGGAATCGGTGGGTGGATCCTGACGTTGTTCAATCCCTCGCTATCGTTGAAAGAGGATGTGGTTTACACGTTTGCTCGGAGAGCCCGGCTGTTCGGTTGAAGCGTGGTGCCGAGCCGGCGGCGGCACGACGGGTAGACTTCGCCGCCGTGGCGTGTGTGGTGGAGACGACGGGATTTGAACCCGTGACCTCCTGAGTGCGATTCAGGCGCTCTTCCGGTCTGAGCTACGTCCCCACCCGACAGAGAGTCGCATTGTACACCAGTGGTCCCTCCCACAAAAGCGTTTACGGCCGACGCCGTTCGGCGGAGTCGTCCTGCCGGCCCGGCGAATGGTCCGCCGCCGATTGCGCCGCCGTCGCCGGACGGACGCCCGCTTTGCGCCGCCGGCCGCTTGCCGTTCGGGTTGCGGAAAGGTGAGAGAAGCTTGGAAAATGAGGCCTATATGGCCTGCGGTCTGGTCTTGGATCCCGTCTTCCTGAAGCACGAGAACCCGGCGGGGCACCCCGAACGGCGCGAGCGTGTCGGAGTCCTGCTGGACCGGCTGGTGCCTCCTCCGGCCGGATGGATTCGCATTCCGCCGCCCGCCGCCCGAGACGAAGACCTGCTTCGCGTTCATGATTTCGCCTATCTTGCACGTCTGAAGAAAGCCGCTGAACGTCCCCTTTGCGCTCTTGATCCGGACACGTACACGAGCCCCGGCACTTGGGAGTCGGCTGCAGCGGCGGCCGGCGGCTCCGTGCGGCTGGCGGAGGAGGTGGTGGATGGTTCGGTTTCCGCGGGAATCGCCCTCGTACGCCCTCCGGGACACCATGCCGAGCGGGATCGGGCGATGGGGTTCTGTCTGCTGAACAACGCCGCCATAGCCGCCGAATGGGCTCGGCGGGAGGCCGGACTGCGGAAGGTGGCGGTGGTCGACTTTGACGTTCATCACGGAAACGGAACCCAAGCCGCATTTTGGAGACGTGCCGATGTCTTGTACGTTTCCACTCACCAATACCCGTTCTATCCGGGAACGGGAGCTCTCACCGAGGTGGGGGAGGCCTCCGGAGAAGGTTTCACCGTGAACTTCCCCTTGAGTCGTGGGAAGGATGACGGCTTCTACAGCGCCTTATACCGCCGAATGGTCGTCCCGATTCTACGGGAATATGGGCCTGAATTGATCATCGTATCCGCCGGTTACGACGCCGATACCAGGGATCCTCTTGGAGGCATGAAGCTGACGCCCGCCGGATTTGCCGCCGTCACGGAAGCACTGTGCCGTACCGCTCGCGAGGTTGCCGACGGCCGGATCTGTTTCCTACTGGAAGGAGGATATGACTTGGATGCGTTGCTTGAGGGCGTCACGGCGACGATGCGGTCTATCGAGGGAGAAGCGGCTCCGGTGCTGGAGGGTGGGGAAGAGTTCGAAGAGTACCGGCGGCGGGTGCTCGGGGGTCTGCAGCGCTGGTGGAAGAGTTTGTGAAGAGGCTCCTGCACCACGGTCCGACACGTATTCAAGCTGCAATGGTGTTGGACCGGGCGGTGTGGTTTCCGGGACCGCTCGACTTCCCGGGTGATTGCTGCGCCTTTCGTTCCGAGCCGAATGCAGCCGAAGCGCCTCAAGGAAGAACGGGTCGGCGGGAATCGGGTCTCGAGCGGAGTGGGGTTCCCGGAGCGCTTCGGTGCCTTGCGAGCAGGTCGGTTCTGTGCCGCCGGTCAAACGGCGGTCAGGACGTACCCATGCGGGTGGTGTCGAGCCCGTGTCCTTGCGGGCCCGCCTCGGCTTTGCGAAGGAGAACCGCAAAGAGAAAGCCGAGCCATCCCAGCAAGGAGAACAGCCACATTCCCAGAGCATAGCCGCCGGGATTGTCCGCTCCGGCCCCCGCGAAATCATTCGACCAACCGATCAGGAAGTTGAGCACGGTCAGACCCACGTTCTGGATCATAGTCATCAGACCGTAGGCTGTGCCCAGACGATCCTGTTGCACCACGTAGGCTACCGACGGCCACATCACCGCAGGGACAAGGGAAAAGGCGATTCCCATCATCGACATCGGGACGACCAGGGGGATCCGGGTGTACGCCATGATCAGGTATACCGGTATAAGC
>JAPXNP010000417.1:0-2704 GCA_033811955.1 Acidobacteriota bacterium | reverse complement strand
TCGGGGACATGGGATGGTTCGAATCGGTGGCCGGCGGCCTGGCTTTGGACCGGAAGGCGGCCGATCTGGCCTCCCGTCGTCCGGAATCGCGTCTGGCGAAGATGGTGAGGGGGAGTGTGGCCAAGGCGCCCGATCTGTTTGCCGCCGCCGAGGCCGGTGACGATGACTGTCGGAGCATTCTCGACCGGACATTCGAGTACATCGCCATGGCGGTGGTCAACATCACCAGCTTGCTCGACCCTGACATGATTGTGTTCGGCGGCGGTATTTCCGCCCAAGGAGACCGACTCTTGCTCCCGGTGGCGGAAAGGGCTCGACGGTATAGGTTGCCGGTTCCTCCGCTGTACGTGAGTGCTCTCGGCGAGGAAGCTCAACTTTGGGGAGCCCTCGACGCGGCTTTCGAGCATTGTAGGAAGCCGGCGGGGTCCGGGTGAGTCTGGGCAAGTGCGGTGGAGACGGGAGCCGGCTCAGTCCTCCGTGAGAAGATAGCCTGACGACAGGAGGGCTTTTTGCTATGAGGCTGGTGGTACCTGCAAGAAAGCGGTGGGCGTTCGCCCTTGCAATTGTCGGTTGGCTGAGTTTCGGTGCCGAACTTCTCTCCCAACCGTTGACAGTCGGAGAGGATGAGGGTGTTACCGGGTTCGGTCTCGCTCTGCGGAAGCTTTCCAAGACCGCCTCGATTCTTTACGTTACGGCTCATCCCGACGACGAGAACAACGCTCTCCTCGTACGCCTCAGCCGCGGGGAAGGGTACCGGGTCGGTCTGCTCGCACTGACACGGGGCGAGGGCGGACAGAACGAGATCGGGTCCGAACTGGAGGACGATCTGGCGCTCCTTCGTACCGAAGAGCTGGCGGCGGTGCACCGCTTCGACGGTGTCCGGCAGTTTTTCACCCGGGCGCGTGACTTCGGATACTCCTTTAGCGTGGAGGAGACCTTCCAGAAATGGGGGCGCGAGGAGATCTTGTCGGACATTGTGCGGGTTATCCGCCTGTTTCGGCCGACCGTGGTCGTCACGCTGAATCCTTCCGGTCCGGGGGGAGGACAGCATCATCAGGCGTCCGCCCAGTTGGCGTTGGAGGCGTGCCGGTTGGCGGGAGACGCCACCAGGTTTCCCGAGCAGATCCGGGAAGGACTGAGGCCGTGGCGTCCGTTTCGCGTCTTCCATGCCCCCGGAGCGGGCATCGGACAGGGTGGATTTGCGGGTGACGTAGTCGTTTCGGTGGGCGATTTTGATCCGTTGCTGGGCGAATCATGGGCGGAGTTCGGGGCTCGAGCGCGAAGCCGGCATCTGTCCCAAGGGATGTTAACCCCGGCCGACCCCGAGCCGCTGAGCAGTCACTTTGTTTTGGCCACGAGCCGTGTGGAGTCCACCCGCCTGCAGAATGGCTTTTTCGATCAGATGCCGGTCGGGTTGGAGGCTTTGGAGCAATTCGATCCGGCTTTGGGTTCGGCGGTAACGTTGCTGGACGGCTACGTGAGCTGGGCGCAGCAATCGTATGAGCGATCCGAATGGAGTGAGGCGGTCAAGGCCGTGGGGACGGCACTTGGGTACGTCAGGCAGGTTCGGGCTTCCACTTCGCAGCCGGATGCCGTATTTCTGCTGGACCGAAAAGAGGAGGACCTTGTCGGCGCGTTGGAGCGGGGAGTGTTTCTTTACGCCGACGCATTGCTGGAAAATTCCGAAGACTCCTATGTGACCCCGGGTGAGGAGATTCGCGTAGGGGTCCGCTGTTTGGCTCGGGCGTCCGTACCGTTCAATGTCGAGGACATCCGGCTCGAAACGCCGGACGGGTGGCAAGTGCTTCCGGAGAACGTCGGTGGAAACAGTCGGGAGTTTGTCGTCCAAGTTCCGGAAGGAGCGGAGCTGTCGGGACCGTACTGGGAGAAGGAGGAGGGAGCCGACCGGAATCGTCCCCGGGAAGGTTTCGCCGGGATTGAGCCGGAGGTTTCCCCGCCTGTGACCGCCGTGCTGCGGTACCGGGTGTTCGACGTTTCCGCAACCGTGCGTCGCCCGCTGCAGTACCGATGGGTGGATCCCCGCACAGGAGAGGAGCGACGACGTGCGGTAGAGGTTGTGCCGCGCATCGGGGTGCAGGCCGAACCTCCTCTTATCGTGCGTCCGCAGGCTTCGTTGAAGCCGGTGGAGTTGGAGGTGAGAGTCACCAACTGGACGCGGCAACGCTCTCCCGTGAGCGTGCGGCTGGAAGGAGCGGCGGGATGGACCGTCCAGCCCAAAGAGTACCGTATGGAGCTGGGACCCGAGGGTAGTTCACGCCTTTGTGTGTTCCAGCTCAGTCCTTCCGCCCAAGGAGGTTCCGCCGAGTCCGGATTGCGGGCGACGGTACAGGAGGGGGATCGCAGCTACTCGGTGGGAATTCGGGAGATCGTCTATCCCCACATCGAGGGGCGGGTTCGCCCCGTCCAAGCCTCGGTTGAGCTTAAGGGGATCCCGGTGGAGATTCCCGAGGGTCTGCGGATCGGCTATGTTGAAGGAGTCGGAGACAGCGTAGGTCGGTTCACCGAACGTTTGGGGATAGACGTCACGTACCTTGGGGAGCGGGATTTGGCCGAGAGGGATCTGTCTGCATTTGACGCGGTGGTGATCGGCATTCGGGCGCTGTTGGTACGGAGAGATTTGGTGGACAACTTCGGTCGGCTGCTGGAGTACGTTTATCAAGGCGGGAACCTGGTGGTTCAGTAC
>JAPXNP010000416.1:0-2705 GCA_033811955.1 Acidobacteriota bacterium | reverse complement strand
GTTAATGTATATCTGCCACACACCGCATCAGCTCCCAAATTCGGATTCTACTCCGCAAGGATTGACGGACTGGAATGCCGGACTAATGCCCGAACCGGCCGTTTCGACGGCTTCGACGGTGAAACGGCTCCCGGAAAGATCCCGTTTCTCTGAGATCGCCCGGAACTGGCCACCCGTCGTGACTCGTGTCCTCTTCCCTCTTGTCTTTCAAGGTGCAACCGGCAAGAACGCGTAAGTCTCGCCATAGTAGAGCATCTGCTCCATGAAGTTTTCGGGATACTCCACGATCACATCCGTGATCTCCCCCTCGTCGTTGCGGACCGGGCGCAACACCGGGTTGATGAACCCAGCATAGGGAGCCCGCTTCAGCTTCGCCCAGCGCTCAAGGACTTCTGTATGCAGGTCCGAGTCGACACGGACGCCGTATTCCTCAACCAAGGAACGGCCCGCCTCGTAATCACCCTGCGACGTGATCCGCTGTACGTCTCGTAAAAGTTGCGCGAAAAGATCTCTGAGGCGGGCATAGTCACGAATGACGAAATACGTCTTTCCTTCGCGGACCACGCGGTCGACGGCTCCGTCGGCATTGCCCTGCCGGTATGCCCAGAGGGCGATCATCTGGCGGTTCCGCATGTGATCTTCCTCCAGGTTCTCCCCCGGCTTAAGCCGAGCCAGCTGAACCAGCAGAGCGTTGCGGATGTAGTCGTCATAGGCCGCCTTACCCACCTCCAAGGAAGGCATCACGCCCAGCTCGATGAGTTTGGGATCCAGGATGAAATACAACGCGACGAGATCTGCGCGGGCTTCCTCCAGGGTGGAAGCATATGCCTTGAGGGTCTCCGACGGCCGTCCGACACCCGGTTCGAGGCGGCCCGAGGCGTGACCAATGACCTCGTGCAGGTCGGTGTGGAGGTTGTCGGCCAGTGACCCGAACTCCTTGGCGCGCTGAATCTCCTCGTCGCTGAAGGCGAACTCCTCCAGCACCCCGGATTGCTTGGCCGACTCGTTGTAGGCGTGGACAATGTTTCCCAGGTTCACCGACTTCGAACCGTGCTCGGCCCGAATCCAGTTCGCATTCGGCAGGTTGATCCCGATAGGCGTGGAGGGCGAGGAGTCTCCGGCTTCCCCCGCTACGGTAATGACCCGGGCGGAAATGCCTCGGACATTCGGTTTCTTGTGCTCCTCCAGGATGGGGGAGTTGTCTTCGAACCACTGGGCGTTGTCGCTGAGGGTGGCGATACGCCGGGTGGCTACCGGATCCGTGAAATAGACAAGCGATTCGTAGCTGCCCTTAAAGCCCAGCGGGTCGTTGTAGACCTCGATGAAGCCGTTGATGAAATCGACCGTGGATGTGGTGTCTTCAACCCAGAGGATGCAATACCGGTCGAAAGTGCGCAAATCCCCTGTCCGGTAGTACTCGATCAACGCCTGAATGACCTCGGCCTGCTTGGGGTTTTCGGCCACATCGCCGGCCTTTTCCAGCCACTCCACCATGCGTCGGACAGCGGGATCGTACATACCGTCGATCTTCCACACACGCTCGAGGAGTCGGCCGTCCTGCTCCACGAGCTGGGAGTTCAGGCCCCACGAAGGCGGCCTGGGATCGTCGGGTTGGGAAAGTCGACGGTAGAACTCCAGGGCGGCGTTTTCACGGACTGTGGGACCGTAGAAGTTCGTAGCCGAGGTCAAAAGTCGGTCGACGCCTTCAGCCTTATTGACTTTCTTGGCGTCCAGCTGCGGATCAAAGAGGATCGGCTCGAGCCGCCGCCGGAAATCGTCCAGCGACTCGCCTTCTATTCTGGGAAAACTGTCGGGATCCGAGTTCTGTAGCAACTCACCGAAATACCGGGGCGAAAACTCGGGCAGGATCTTGTTGTACGAATAATGATGGTGGATGCCGTTGGAGAACCAAACCCGCTTGGTGTAGGTGAGAAATTTCTCCCAGTCGGATGTCGTGCGATCGCCGTCATACGTCCGGACAATATTCTCGAGAGTATGCCGCACCAGGAGGTTGTGACGGTAATTCTGATCCCAGATGATGTCGCGGCCCGAGAGTCCCGCCTCGTAAAGGTAGTAGACCAATTGCTTTTGCCGCAGGGACAAGTCTTCGAACGCGGGTATTTGATACCGGAGGATGCGAATGTCGGCGAACTGCTCGGTTTCGTAGCGGAACTCCGGCGGTTGCTCGGTCTGTTCCTGAGGTTCGCCGACCCGACAGGCTCCGGCTGCGGTCACAATGGAAAGGATCATGATTCTCCACCAGTCTGCCATGATATGAGCTTCTCCTTTGGTAACGGTGGTAGGGTACCGCGTCGGGTCGGTGTTGCAAACACGTTCGACGCCGCCGCCGAGGACGGCGCCGGCGTAAGGTAGGCGGATCGCCCGGTTTCTTGCTCTATGCGACGGAATAGTCTTCAGCCTATCCGCCAAATTTGCGTGATTCGCGTGACACGGGTGACTCGCGTTCTCCCTGCCCGGCCTCCCTTGCAGGTCTGGAAGTTGCTCCTGAAGGGCTCCGGTTGCGCAGCCGGCGGGAGCGGTTTGCTTCTCAATCTACGCGGACTAGGGTCCCCTCGAGACGGTCAATACTGAAACGTCGGAGCCCTGAAATACCAAGTCCGGCGTCCCCTTTGCGGCTGCGGTCCTCTATACTGGCGCACGTGTGATGCGACAAGGCTTCTTGGACCTGCATGAGTACGTGAAGT
>JAPXNP010000415.1:0-2726 GCA_033811955.1 Acidobacteriota bacterium | reverse complement strand
TCGGACCTGCTCCTCGACCACCGGACGTGTGTCGTACGCCTCGACGATAGCCCCCAGGCGTTTGGCCGTGGCGATTGCCTGCAGGCCGGCCACACCGGCACCGATCACGAAGACGCGGGCCGGAGGGATAGTTCCCGCCGGGGTACTCATCATGGGGAAAATCTTGTCCAGGGCTTCGGCCGCCAGGATCACGGAGACGTAGCCCGCCAAATTCGCCTGGGAGCTCAACGCATCCATCTTCTGTGCCACGGTGGTCCGCGGGATCAGCTCCATGCACAGTGCGCTTATGTGTCGCCGGGCAAGAAGATCCAGAAGGTCACGGTGCTGAAACGGTTCGAGAAAACCGATGAGCATGCATCCTTCCGGAAGCTCATCGACTTCTTCCAAAGAAGGTGGGTTCAATCGCAAGACGATTTCGGCCCCGGAGAAAAGCTCTCCGCGGTCCTCCACCACCTCGGCCCCCGCCTTCCGGTAGTCTTCGTCCGAGTATCCGATATGGGCTCCCAGACCCTTCTCGACAACGACCTGTGCACCTAACTGGACCAGTTTCTCAACTCCACCTGGAACCAAGGGAACCCGTCGGTCACGCGGGTGTCCTTCTCTTCCAACCACTACTCTCATGATCCGTTTCTCCGTGAAAACCAGGTCATGCCGCGACAGCCGTCTAACGGCATGGGTGGCGGGAATGATACCAGGAGTCGCCTTTCACTTGAATTCCCCGGAAGCAACCCAAATCGCTCAAAGTTCGGGTCTCATGAGATCCGGGATGTGGGGAACCGGCGAGAAACTATAGTACGTAGGGGTTTGGAACGTCAATTGCTACGCAACAGTCAGTGTCGAAGAGCTCCGGACCTTCCGTCTCAGTACGGATGTCGGATGGGTTACTGGTCGAACCGTTCGGAGCGAGCCTATAGCGGGCTGTTTGGGGGAGAGTGGCGAGTCAAAACGACTCAGAAAGGAGAGGTTTTCCATGCTCACCAGAAAGCACCTTCTTTGGGTGGTTCTAATCGGTTCGGCGCTGTCCTCGAGCGTCGTCTCGGCGGCGCCGGTGGAGTTCACTGCACGAATCGACGCCGTGTCGGTCGAAGGTGAGACGACCCTGCTGACGATGCAGGTAACGCCGGCCGCCACCCTCCCCGTGCTGGTAACGGGCTTGACCGAGATCAAAGACCAGAACGGACTTCCCGCCGGTGTCGACGCCCTGGTACCGGACCTGGAAGTGAAAGTCGGCGGCCTGTTCACCGCTTCGGGCGTGCTGGCCCTGGAAATCGAGATCGTCGGAGGTCGGGAGTTCGAGCTGAAGGGGCAGATCCAAGTCGTCGACACCCAGGGGAGGACGATTCAGGTGTTGGGATTTGTGATCGAGGTCCCCGAGGGGGCCCGCATCCAAGGCCCTCGGGGAGAATCACTCACCTTTGCGGAGCTGGAAACAGGCACAACTGTAAAGGTGGAAGGCCACACCGGCGGTGACGACCTGGTGGCCACGCGGGTCAAGCAGCTACCGGAGAACGCCGCCTTCGCCCGCATTAACTTCTTGGGCACGATCGAGGACATTCTTCCGGAAGAGGGAACGATCATCGTCCGCCTGGAGGGGGACATCGACGTCCTGGTTCGGGTTGCCGACGACACCGAGATTCGCGGCGATTTGGTTGTCGGCGCCTTAGTCAAGGTGTCGGGTGTTTTGGGCTCGGATCTGATGGTGACGGCATATCGGGTTCAGGTCGTCAGTCTGTTGCGGTGCTCGCCCGAGGTGTTGCATCTGGGCTCTGGTGAGTCCGCGCAGGTCGACGTGGTCTTGAGGGAGCCGCTCCCCGAGGACCTCATCCTCACGATCGTCTCCTCAAATACCCTGGTGGCTGTTCCCGAGGTGGACACCCTCACGATTCCGGCGGGCCGGTTGACGGCAAGTTTCACCGTGACCGCGGGATCGCTTGAAGGTCGGACGTTCATCGAGATCACCCTGCCGGAGACTTACGGCGGTGGTAGCTGCCATCTGAAGGTCGAGGTCGAGGAGGAGCTTGTCGAACCTGAAGAGTTGCAAGTTCGCTGGAGTCCCCGGGTCATCAAGGCCGCCCCCCACGAGTCCCGCCAGGTCGCCCTGCACCTAAGCTATCCTGCTCCCCGGGAATTGGTTGTAACCATCACCCGGACGGAGGGCCCGGAAGGACTGGTGCGGTTCCCGGTAGAGGTCGTTTTCGCCGCGGGGCGGCAGGTCGTCCACTTCGTGATTGAACTGCCGGCCGCCGGGGAAGGGAAACTCGAGGTTCACCTGCCCGACGACTTAGGGGGTGACACCGACACCCTGGAAATCGACGTCAAACATCCTCCCAAGGTCCGCCTGGGGATCGACTGGCGACCGAAGGACGTGACACTGCCGCCCGGCGGAACGGCTACGGTGAGCCTTCGGCTTGACCGGCCGGCTCCCGAAGATCTGCAGGCAATGCTGTCACTGGTAGGAGGTGATCCCGCCGTAGTGACCGGGAGCCCGAGCCTGGCGGGGCTCCCCATGACCTTGAGCTTTCCCGCCGGAAGCGTTGAGCAAACGTTCTCCTTCACCGCCGGGGATCGCGAAGGCCGGCTGAGACTTCGGGCGGCTTTGCCCCAAGCTTTCGGAGGCGATCACGCCGAACTTACCGTCGAGGTAGAGCAGAAGAAGAATCCCGCCAAAGGCGCAAGGGAGTTCTAGAGATGTCACACCGCCGCTGACGATCTGGACTCCCTGGGGC
>JAPXNP010000414.1:0-2727 GCA_033811955.1 Acidobacteriota bacterium | reverse complement strand
CCGTTGGAGGATTCGGCAAGCACGCGGCGTTTTGCCTGGAAACACAACATTACCCGGATTCTCCCAACCGACCGGAGTTTCCCTCCACCGTGCTTCGCCCGGGGGAGGAGTACCACCAGGTGACGGTCCATCGCTTCGGCGTAGAGTGACGCCACCGAAGACTGAGGGTCGAGTCTGAGCCGGCGGCAGCCGTCCGAATCCTGCCGTCGCGCGATTGGTGCCGTCCCTCGGGCGAGCCGCCGTCGGGCAGGTTCTCCGAGCCGATGGGAGCTCCCCCGGGCACCGACCAGGCTACGCGGAACTGCTGATGAAGACTCCGGCATCCGATCCTTGCCGGGCCGGACAGCAACCGAGGCGCGTCCAGGGTTTTCAGGCCGCCGGCCCATTCGGTCGGGCCTTCGATTCCACAGACCTCTAAGCGCTACGGTACGATCTTATTCAGCGGGTACTCGACAATACCTTGGGCTCCGGCGTCCTTGAGTTTTGGGATGATCTCCCTGACCAACGGTTCGTCCATAATCGTATTGACGGCCACCCACGCCTCGTCGGCCAGAGCTGAAACCGTCGGTCTCTTTAGAGCCGGCAACACCGCCAGGACTTGCGCCAGATTCCGCTGCTCCACGTTCATCATCAGGCCGACCTTACCCAAGGCATTCATCGCCCCTTCGAGAAGCAGCTTGAGATCCTCCAGCTTCTTCCGCTTCCACGGATCCGACCATGCCGCCCGGTTGACGATCAGCTGGGTGTTCGATTCCAGGACCGTCTCGATGATTCGCAGGTTATTGGCTTTCAGCGATGAACCTGTCTCGGTGACTTCCACGATGGCGTCAGCCAGCACAGGCGGCTTAACCTCGGTGGCTCCCCAGCTGAACTCCACTTTTGCCCGGACGCCGTTCTTTTCGAGGTAGCGCTCGGTTACCCGGACCAGTTCCGTGGCGATGATCTTTCCTTCCAAATCGTGCACCGATTGAAAGGGAGAAGCTTCCGGCACCGCGAGGACCCAGCGGACTTTGCCGAAGCTCTGCTTTGCATAAACCAGATTGCTTAGGGTAATCACGTCGGCCTCATTCTCGAGCACCCAGTCGTAACCCGTCAGACCCGCATCCAGCACTCCGTCTTCCACATAGCGGGCCATCTCCTGGGCACGGATCAGCATGCATTCGAGCTCCGGATCGTCTACCGCCGGGAAGTAGGAACGACTCGTAATGGAAATATGGAAACCCGCCCGTCGGAACAGATCGACAGTGGCGTCCTGCAGACTTCCTTTGGGAATACCCAACTTCAAGACCATACTCAGCCTCCGTAAACGGACTTCGGGTCGTAAGTTCGCTCCTCCGTCACCACCCAGTCCCCGTCTCGCCAGCTCCGAAAGAAGCAACTGTGAAAACCCTCGTGGCAGACACCCGGCCCCAAAGCTTCCACCTCAATCAGCAAGGCGTCGCCGTCACAATCGACCTGGATGTTCTTAACCAGAAGACGATGTCCCGAAGTTTCACCCTTCGTCCAAAGCTGCTTCCGGGAACGGCTGTAGAAGGTAACTGAACCCGTCCTTACCGTCTTCTCGAAGGCCTCGCGACTCATATAGCCCACCATCAAGACCCGTTTCGTGGCGGTCTCCTGGATGACGGCCGGTATCAGCCCCCCTGCCTTCTCAAAATCCAGATCCATTGCTCGCGCTCCTGAATAGAGACTACCGGCAGGTTCCGCAGGCGGGGAGTCTCCCAACGAGTTCCCGATGTAACGTCAGCTTCAAGCCGTCCTGAGCCTTATCTTAGATGAACCCAAAAGGAGTGTCCGCCTCACTGCCGGATCGGAACGGGCAAAGTATAGCAAAGGAGAACTCACCGTTTCCGAGGCCGCCGGATTGAGTCTGTTCACACATCACCGAGCCGACCGCCAAGGATTGAAAAGGGAGAAGAATACCGAGTAGAAAATGATTGAGGCCGCCTCCGAACCAACGAAAGTAACGCGGAAAGAAGAGAAACCGGCCGGCGCACCATACGCCGGCCGGTCCAGCCTTGAGAACAAGGCTGCTGGGGGAGACCTGGTTAATTCACGGGCGACTCCGCGGAGAACGTACTGACCTGTGTAACGTTTGAACCGCCTAAACCGCTATTCCGGAGGACTCGGACTTCCACCCTACGGTTCTGAAGCCGTCCCTCTCGAGTTTGGTTGTCAGCGACGGGCCGGCTTTCGCCGAAGCCCCAGGGCTGGACGATCCGTCGCACGGGGACGCCCGCCTCCACGAGCAAAAAGTCGGCAACCGCTTCGGCGCGCTTCCGACTCAGAACTCGGTTGTATTCTGTCGAACCGTCGGCGGAAGCGAACCCTGCGATCTCGAAGACAACGCCCTGGTGATCCATCCAACGGTTTGCCAAGTCGAGCAATGCTTGTTGGGCTTCGCGGTCGAGGCGAGAGCTGTCGAAAGCGAAAGTGACGACCAACCGGTCCGCCTCTACATAATCATCGAGCGATTCCACGCGTTGTTTCAGCAGGTCGACTTCTTCCAAGGCGCGGTCGGCCGTAGCCTGGGCGCCGTCGGCGGCCTCTTGGGTCGAGCGAAACGCGCCCGCCAGCTCTTCCACTTCGAACTCCACGTGCTGGGTTCGTGCGTCCGCTTCCTGTAAGTCCTTCTCGAATTCTTCTCTGGTTGATTCCACGGCTTGTCGGGTGACCGCCAACTCGTTCTCCACGGGCTCAACCCGCGAACTAATGGTGCGGGCTATC
>JAPXNP010000413.1:0-2728 GCA_033811955.1 Acidobacteriota bacterium | reverse complement strand
CAGGATGTGGATCGGGCGCCGGAGGCGGCGGCACGCCTCTCCGGCCTTTTCCCCGACGACGCCGGGTTGCGTGACTACCAGGTTGATCTGGAGGCGATCGAAGATCCATGTCAAAGCATCCTGATCGAGATGAGGGTTCAAAGGGGTGACCAGGAAACCGTGAGCCAGGCACGCCAAATCGGTGCAGGCCGACCAGGGTGAATTCTCGCTGATGATCGCCACCCTGGGACCCTTGGGGGCGAACTTCCGGAAGACCCGAGCCAGTAGACTGACGTTTTCGCGGACCTCCCGGTAAGTCCAGCGCAAAGCGTAATCGCCGTTTTCGGCCAAAAAGAGAGTCCGCTCGGGATGTTCCCCGGCTCTAAGTCGCAAGATGGTTCCGAGATGATACCGGGCGGGTTCGAGTAGCTGAAAGGTCAACTCAGCCCAAGCGTAGCGCTCCTCCATGGTCGGGAGAGCCGAGAGGAACGCCGGCCGTCGAGTCGTTTCGAGGAACTCTTGCCAAAGGGCGGGGCCGACCATACCGCCGATCTCGGCAGAGGCCAATTGCTGCGCTTTCCGCAGGACGTCGGAGGCTGAAATGCCTCCTTCGCGCCAGCGTTGCAGGAGGTTTGCCAGTTCGTGCGTATCTTGAGTCGTAGGCGTCACGTCGCTTCTCTGGACTCCACGATAGCGCAATCTACAGTCTTGGCGCATCCCGACCGGCGCGGCTCGGAGAAGTCCCGACCGAAGGGAGTCGCCCAGGGCAAAAAGATGTGGCGATTACAAATCGGGGGTTAGGCGAGCATCGCCTTGACCTCGGCAAGGTCGGGGACACGCCCGGACACCTTCACCTGTCCGTCGATCACCAATGCGGGTGTCATCATCACGCCGTACGACAGGATTCTCTCGATGTCCGACACTTTCTCAAGTTCGAAGGATAGACCAAGCTCCTCGGCCGCTTGTTGAACGGTCTCGGCCAGCTTCCGACACTTTTTGCAGCCGGGACCCAAGATTTCGATTTGCTTCACGTGAGTGTCTTTGTCGGTCATTTGCGCATTCCTCCCTTCTTCGCTCTAAGGTTAATAAGGTGCCGCCGCAGCGCCCTCAGAAAGCGTAGGTTGTCGAAACCTTGCCCGTTCGGTGCTGCAGGACGGCAGGTGAGATCTCTTTCGGATGATTCGCACAATCCCTTGCGGTACAGCCCTTCCCGTCCTTCGGTTCACGTAAGATCCATCGACCTTGCGCAATGCTCATTTTCGGAACCTCATCTTTTGTCACAGGATGTCCGTCCCCCTTGAACCTCAAGACAGCAAAATCCGGGATGCGGGCCGGTACGTTGTTCTCCTCCTTCCTAGCCCACCACCAATCCGAATAGATAGCCCGTGCAGGTGGCAAGTATGATCACCAGACAAACGTAAACCGCGGTCCTGGCTGTACCCAAAACGCTGCGGATTACCAACATGCTGGGCAAGCTCAGCGCGGGACCGGCCAACAATAGTGCCAAAGCGGGCCCTTTACCCATCCCTGCTCCGATGAGTCCTTGCAGAATGGGAACCTCGGTCAGAGTCGCGAAGTACATCAAGCCTCCGGCCACGGAGGCAAGAAAATTCGCCGGCAGAGAGTTGCCGCCGACGGCGGCCGTAATCCAGGCTGAAGGGATAAGCCCTTCGTGGCCGGGACGACCGAGAAGGGCTCCCGCCACCAGGACGCCGATGAGAAGTAGCGGCAAGATCTGCCGGGTGAAGCTCCACGATTCGCGGAACCAAGTGCCCGCCTCTCCCGGGTGCAGGCTGGTAACCAGGGAAAACCCGATCAGCCCGGCGGCGAACGCCCAAGTAGGCTTATCGGGACGCAATAGGGCGAACGACAAAGTCGGGACAGCCGCCAAGAACATTCCCATCGCCCATACTTTCATCCAGCGTACGGTCATGAAGGCTACCGCCGAGGCCGCTGCAGCGGTCAACAACCATTTTGCGCGGTATATCCGAGATCCAAGTGCCGAGCCGGCGGACTCCGGCCAGGTGGCGAAGATCAGAAGCGCTACCAAGGCCGCAAAGAACGCAGCGTTTTGATAAAAGGGGCGCCCGTCGTTGGTGGAGGATTCGGCGGAGACCGAGCGAGGTCCTTCCCTTCGGTCGGGAAAGATCGATTCCATCAACCGGCCGATGATTAGGCTGAAGATTACGGCTCCTAGGGCCCTGGTGATACCCAGCTGGGGGCCGAGTACCCGGGCGGTCAGGATGATTGCCAGGACGTTAACGGCGGGTCCGGAGTAGAGGAAAGCCACCGCCGGTCCCAGCCCCGCTCCCAGGCGATAGATACCGGCGAAAAGCGGGAGGATGGTGCAGGAACAGACGGCCAGCAAGATTCCCGAGGTGGCTCCTACGGCGTACGCTAGGGGCTTCGGGGCCCCCGCCCCGAGATACCTCATCACGGATTCGCTCTTGACGAAGACGGCGACGGCACCCGCGATGAAGAATGCAGGGAAAAGACATAAGAGGACGTGTTCCCTGGCGTACCATTGGACCAACTGGACTGCTTCGTACACGGCGTTATGCAACCGGCTCGATTCGAGGGGCACATGCCAGGCGAGCAGCAAACCTCCGACGGCGACGGCCACGGCTTTCCACTGCTCGCGCCAGAAGTCGCAAACCATGGGTATCGACTGCTTCAACTTGGTCTTGCCGGGTTCGATCCGTAGAGGTGCCGTCATCTTCATTGCTTGTTCCCCCGGCCTTTTCCGGGG
>JAPXNP010000412.1:0-2731 GCA_033811955.1 Acidobacteriota bacterium | reverse complement strand
CCAGATCCCACGCTTCGTTTACCTGCTTGCCGTTCACCCAGACCGTGACACGGTCCCCCTCGAGACGAATCCGGTAGGTGTTCCACTCACCCGGTGGATTCTCGGCGCCTTGCATCTTCTTCACCCCCACAAAATCGCCCAGCACCGGATCGCCGGCCGTACGGCTGGTGCGCTCGGGAGGACCGTCAATCCTCATCCCGTGGAAACCGTACAGGTCTCCCGCATCACCGCTACGCAGTTGCGCCTCGTAGCTGCGGGGAATCACCGTCAGCGGGCCGTTGATGCGCATGAGAACGCCGCTGTTGCCGGGTTCCTTGCCGGGGGCCCAGCGCCATTCCACGATCAGTTCGAAACTGGTGAACTGTCGATCGGTGTACAGAAAACCGGTCGGCTCGCCGCGGCAGATCAGGATGCCGTCTTCGACCTGCCAGACCGCCTCCATGGGTACCGAAGAATCCTCCAGGAAGGACTTCCATCCCGACAAGTCCTTACCGTTAAACAAGGCGACGGAGGCCCCGAGGGTCATGCTCCCTAGAAGGGCCCACGTCCCGAAAAAAATTGCCGTTCTTCTCATTGCACCGTACCTCCTTGGCCTCTCGAGTCTATCGTAGGTCAAGCAAATGGAATATCCTGCGGAACGTCCACCCCGTAACCCCGCGGTGTGTCACCGGTAGGCAACCGTTACGGCGGTCCTTGAACCAATCTGCCTTGCAGTCTGTCCCTCCTATTTCTGAAAATCACGCGGCTCGGCGGTTTGCGAAGTGAGGTCTCGTGCACGGTAGGCGGCCCAGGTGACCCGGGAAACGATTCCAGCCAGTCCCAAAAGTGCCAATAAGTTGGGGAACGCCATGATGGCGTTGAAGATGTCGCCTACGTTCGTGATGATGGGAGCGTAGCGGCCGGTCAGCAAGGAGCCGACGATCACCAGCAGAATGAAGACGACTCGGTAGGTCTGCACCGAACGAATGCCGAACAGGTATTCGCAGCAGACCTGGCCGTAATAACTCCAGCCGAGCAAGGTGGTAAAGCCGAACAGAAGAGAGGAACAGACCACGATGATGCCGCCCCAGCCGGCCAAAAACCCGGGTGCTCCCACGTTGAATGCGGTGACGGTCAAATCGGCTCCCGTCAGCCCCTCCGGAACCATGAGGATCGACTGGCGGTAGGCCCCGGACAGCACAATGGCCAGGGCCGTCAAGGTGCACACGACGATCGTGTCGATGAAGACACCCATCATGGCGATGCTGCCCTGGCGCAAGGGATACCTGGTGCGGGCGGCCCCGTGAGCGATGGGGGAGCTGCCCAGCCCCGCTTCGTTGGAAAGCAGTCCGCGGGCGACGCCGAAACGGATGGCCTGTTGCATGCCGATCCCGACAGCCCCTCCGAACACCGCGCGGGGATTGAAAGCCGAGACGAAAATGACGCGAAATGCGTCCGGTATGTCCGGTAGGTGATTCAGGATCACCAGCAGCGCGCCGAGAAAATAAAGGACCACCATGGTGGGTACGAGGCGCTCGGCGACCCGGCCGATCCGGGTGATCCCGCCGATGATGACGACGCCTACCAGGACCGACAGCGCCAATCCGGTGATCCAGGTGGGAACTCCGAACTGTTCTCGGGCGGCGAGAGCCATGGACTGGCTCTGAAACATGTTGCCCGTGCCGAGCAGCGTCGCCAGAATTCCGGCGGCGGCGAACACGGCGGCCGCAGTCCTTGCTACCCGCTCGTTTCGGAAGCCGTAGCGACAGTAGAACATGGGTCCCCCTGCCACGGACCCGTCGGGGAACCGCACCCGAAAGAGGACGGCCAGGACCGCCTCGGCGTAGTTCGTGGCCATGCCCACCACGGCGGTCAACCACATCCAGACGACGGCTCCGGGTCCCCCGGCGGCGATGGCCGTCGCCACCCCGGCGATGTTTCCGTTGCCGACGGTGGCGGAAAGCGCCGTCATCAGGGCTTGGAAGGGGGAAATACTACCCGCGGCCTGCTTTTCCTCGGTCGTTTGGTCGGTCCCCGCCGCGCCGCGCACCAGTAGGCGTACGGCTTCGGGGAAGAAGCGCACCTGGACGAAGGCGGTACGCAGCGTGATGTACAGTCCGGTGCCGAGGAGGAGTACCACCATGGGGACTCCCCACATCCAGCCCGAGACGGCCGTGGTCCATTCCAAGAGAGTTTCGAGCAACGTCGTCATGGCCGCATGTTCAAGAGTGGGCGAACGATACAAGATTCAATGGGGCGAGACAAGCCTCCGGCCGGGTACTGCGCACGGGAAGCACGCGAATGTCGCCGGCCCAAGGAGCTGAGACGCCCGCCGTCCGCACCGTCCGGCGGCGGGCGGAAGTTCGTGACGAGCAGGACTTCGCGAAACAAATGCTGTGGATCCCGGCGTTCCAGGGCTTGGCGAAGGGCGCGGGCCTGCAGCACCGGCCGAGGCCGCCGCGCGGCGACACAGATCGGCCGAGGGCCGCACAGCCGCTGTAGCGTTTCCAGATCCCGGGCTTCCGCCAGAAGAAAGACCGGTCGGTCCGAGGTCAGGGCGGCGGCGGCCTCCTCCGGTTCGAACAGCTCCAGGACGGGACGGTCCAGATACACTCGCAGACTCGGGGCGGTGAACCGAAAGTAGCCGGCGACCCAGTCGTCTCGCCCGGTTGCCGGAGCCAGTCGTTGAATCTGTTCGGCCAGCGGTTTCACCGGTCGCCAAGGCTCCACCACTTCCGGAAGCAGCAAGGCG
>JAPXNP010000411.1:0-2736 GCA_033811955.1 Acidobacteriota bacterium | reverse complement strand
CTGGAACAGTTGGAGCTGGAACGACTGCAGTTTGAGGCGAAGCTGTTAAAGCGCCGTCATCAGATTTTGCAGGCGAAGCTGGAGGAATTGGTCGGCAGGCAGCTTCTCACCATGGAAGCGGCCGTGCGGGGTATGCCGCCGCAACAGTTGATCAGCGAAATTGCCGACGGGGTTGAGCCTCCCTCCCCGGAGGAAGTGGAGAATGTTTACGCCCTGAACGAAGATCGCTTTCAGGAGCCGAAGGAAAAGGTGTTGCCCCAACTTGAGACGTACTTGAAGCAGGAGAAGACGCGGGAAGCCGTTCGGAACTTCATCCAGGTGCTGAGAGCCAAGTACGACGTGGAGTTTCATCTCGAACCGTTGCGTTTCGAGGTTTCTTCTCCCGAGGCTCCTTTCCTGGGTCCGAAGGATGCTCCCATCGAAATCGTGGAGTTCTCGGATTTCCAGTGTCCCTACTGCGGCGCCGCTTCGGCCACGCTGAAACGGCTGCGGGAAGAATTCGGAGACCAGGTTCGTATCACTTTCCGGCAATTTCCCATCGCGTCGATCCACCCCCAGGCTGCCAAGGCGGCGGAGGCCTCTCTTTGTGCCGCCGAGCAGGGCAAGTTTTGGGAAATGCACGACAGCCTTTTCTCCGACCAGGAGCACCTGGAAGTCGACCAACTCAAAGAGCGCGCCCGTGATCTGGGCTTGGAAGGCGAAGCCTTCGATTCGTGTTTGGATTCCGGCAAGTATGCTGAGCAAGTACACGAAGATCTGAAGGCCGGATTGCGAGCCGGGGTGGACGGGACACCCGCTTTCTTCATCAACGGGAGGCCCTTCAACGGGGCCGTTCCATACGAACGGCTGGCGGAGGCTATTCGCGAGGAATTGGCTGAACCGGCTGAAGACCCGGTTGCTTCGAACTGATTACGCCGTCCGTGCAGGCGCTGTCGGCCGACGGTGCGCCTAACGTGGCTGTACTCTTCTCGTGCCGGCCGGTACGGACCGGCCGGCGGGTTCAAGGTTTTGTCAAGTTTTCCGCGATTTGCGTGAGAAGCCGCCAGGATTCTTCCACGTCTTGCCGGGTCGTTCGTATGTTGCCGACGGCCCAGCGCAAGGTGAAACGTCCGCGAAGACGTGTGTGGGAAAGAAAGATCCGTCCGGTACGATTCACCTCGTTGAGAAGGGTCTCGTTGAACGTGTCGACTGTTTCGCCGTTTCCCCGATTCTCAGGCGGAAGGGCGCGGAAGCAAACCGTGCTGAAGGGAACCGGGGCCGCCGTCTCGAAGAGGGGGTGCTCCGCAATCTGCCGGGCCAACCACCTAGCGCAGGCAATATGATGCCGCAGTCGTTCCTGAAGACCCCGCCGGCCGAAGCGACGTAAAACGAACCACAACTTCAGGGCGCGAAAACGCCTCCCCAGTTGGATACCGTAATCCATCAGGTTCTCGGTGGCTTCGTCGCTCCTAAGGTATTCGGGGACTAACGAGAAGGCGTCCTTCAGGACTTTTGGACGTCGACAGTAGAAGAGGCTGCAATCAATGGGCGTGAAAAGCCACTTGTGGGGATTGAAGACGAGAGAATCCGCCTGTTCGCAGCCCTCGAGAACCCACCGCATCTCAGGCAGGATGGCGGCGGCTCCGCCGTAAGCTGCGTCCACATGAAGCCAGACGCCTTCCCGGCGGCAGATGTCGGCCAATGCAGGTACCGGATCCACGCTGGTCGTGGAAGTGGTTCCGACGGTTGCCACGACGGCACAGGGCAGGTGACCGTTTCGGCGGTCTTCGGCAATGAGCTCCTGAAGTGCATCAGGCCGCATCCGGAATTCCTCGTCTGTGGGAACCTTGCGCAGCGAGTCCAGCCCCAACCCGAGCGCCAGGACCGCCTTGTCTACCGAGGAGTGCGCTTCCTCCGAGGCGTAGATCATCAGCCTTCCGGGTGACGCCCATAAGCCCCGGGACCCTTCGGCCGGCCCGAGCACGAAGTGGCGGGCGGCGGCCAATCCATGGAAGGTCGAAACTGATGCGGTGTCGTAGATGATGCCGAAGAAATCGGGAGGAAGTCCAAGAAGCTGTCGTACCCATCCACAGACCACTTCCTCGAGTTCCGTGGCGGCCGGGCAGGTTCGCCAAAGCATGGCGTTGACGTTGAGAGCCGCAGCCAGAAGCTCCCCCAGGACGCCCGGTCCTGATCCGCTGATGGAGAAGTAGGCGAAAAACCGCGGATGATTCCAATGCGTCACTGCGGGCAACACAATCTGCTCGAAGTCCTGCAGGATTCGATCGAAGTCCTCCTCTTGTTCGGGCGGGCGGGAAGGCAAGGCCGCCCGAACGTGTCCCGGTTCGCAGGAGGCGGGGAAAACCGGGTAGTTCCGGTTGTGCGCCAAATAGTCCGCCACCCAGTCAATCAGTCGGTGACCCACTCGGCGGAATTCTTCCGGTGTGATGTCTCCCAGTTGGGCGTCGTCCGTCGAGCGGGCGTTCTCGAGTGGGTTCTGAGATGTCCATTCTTCTTGTTCCGTCATGGTGCCATATTCCTTATCGAACCGTGACGACGCACCGTTCTTGTGTCTTTCTAAACAACGGTATGAGTTCCCTTCTCATCATGAAGCCGACCTCCCGGCCCTAACTTTCAGCCGGTGACCCGGGGCCGACCCAAAATGCGACGCATGTAAGCCATTTGGCCCAGATGATAAGCTTCGTGAAAGCCGAGAAAGCAAACCGCGCCCCGCAAGGTCTGATCCTGGACGGGATA
>JAPXNP010000410.1:0-2738 GCA_033811955.1 Acidobacteriota bacterium | reverse complement strand
GCGGAGTACAGCCGCAGATCCACTCGGGGCTTGAGACCGGATGAGCCCTTTGCATAATTAGAACTGGTAGGCCCACTTTCCCCCTACGGGAGAACAACTTCGAATGAAATTGACCGCCTCGCTTTATTTTCCTTAAACTCGCTGTCATGGAGTTCAGAAGATTCCGGATCGGCCTCGCGGGCCTGGCCGTGGTAATGGCAATCGGGACCCCCCAAGCGGGCACAGGCGGTCCTGCTCCTCTTTCGGCGCAAGTCGGGCAAGTGGATGAGGAAACGGTTTCTGCGGAAACCGTTCCGGGCGATCCGACTACATTACTCCAGGAACTGTCACGTGACTACGGTTTTCACTCGATCACCTGCGTGGTTCTGGAAAGCGGGCAGCCGCCTCGCTACTTCGTTCGAGGAGGTATTTCCGCAGTGGAAGCCCCAAGGCTGGAGGTTGATCTCGGTGGTATATCCGAGCTTTTCTACGCCTTAGGACTCTTGCGAATGGAGACGACGGGAGATTTTCGTCTCGCCGACCGGGTCGATCTGGCATTACCTTCTCTGGCACCTGAGAATCCCTGGCGGGCGTCTCACCCGTTACGTTTCGAGCATTTGTTGCAGCACTGTACAGGGCTTGCCGAGCTGCCCGCGGAAGTCCTGGCCGGTAATCCAGCCGTGCCCGCTTCGGCGCGAGACTTGCTCGAGGCCTACCGAGCCGCCTACCGCTGTCTCTGGCCGCCCGACACCTATGCCGGTCGAACGGCATCGAACACGTTGCTCCTAGCCGCCGCTGCTGAGGAGCTGACGGGAACCAAACTGGAAACCTGGTTGAAAGACTCGGTTTTCGGGCCTTTGGGTTTGCAGTCCGCGGGACTTCGGCCAGAACTTGCAACCGGTGCAAAGGCCGAGGCAGGCGACGTTCGTTCCGCCGTGTGGCCCGTGTTCGGCTGGAAAGCTTCTCTCGAAGATCTCTCCGAAGCGGTTGCCTTCCTCATGGCTCGCGGAGCCGACGGTCGAGAGGCGTTTCTGTCGGCTGAAGCATTTTCCCGCCTAGAGGCCCCGAGTGCCGGCGAATCCACTCGCCAGGGTCTTCAGGTGGGCTTTGGCCTGGGCTGCCGAAGAATTGCCGAAAACGGGTGGGTGTGGATGGCCCAGGACGGACTTTTGCCCGACAGCTACGTGGGGTTCCGGTACCTGCCGGACCAAGGTAGGGGGATGCTGCTGGCTGTCGACGGAGGAGCAGTCCACCGTCCGATGGAGTTGTGGGCGTCGCTGGAGGACTGGTTGACACGAGACCTGGAATTCCCCGCCCCGTTGGTGTCGGATATCCCTCCTCGGCGCTTGACGGCTCTGCAGGGCTACTATCTCCCGTGTTCCGATCCTTGGCCCTGGCTGCGACTGCTTCGTTTCATGCAGGGACCGGCATATTTAACGGTCGATCCACGGAGACTGATTTTCAGCGACCAAGGGCGGGACGTATCGTTGTTTCCCGTGACCGACCGCCGTTTTCGGTCCGAAGGTGAACCTCTTCCCACGATGGTGGTTCGTCCCGGAACCGCGGGGCGGGTGGAGCTGCTAAGTCACAGCGAACATCTTCCGGGGAATTATCGCCGAATATCGGCGGTACACGTTTGGCTGATACGGTTCCTCTTGTTTGTAGCCGTTGTTTTCTTGGCGGCTTGGTTGACCGGATTGCTGGGACGGGCCTTCCGCCGGGCAAAAGGGTATTCGGCTCAGCCTTGGACAGCGTTAGTAGACGTGGGCCTCGGGGCCTCGGCGGTGGGAGGGCTATGCCTGTACGTTGGGCTGGTTTTCGCTCCGCCCTTGGGAAGCTGGGCGTTCATTGAAGCCGCCGGAACAGGCTCAGCCTTCTCGTGGGGAGTGTACGCGGGGTCACTCCTGCTGGGTCTGGGTTCGATCCTGGGTTTAGCGGCAAGTCTTTTGTCGTGGTCCTTCCATCGGGCCCGAGGCTGGAGCGGGATTGCTCTGGCCGCCTCCTTGGCGGTCTTTGTGGTTTGGATTCTGATGCTCTTGACCACTGGCTGGCCGATTAGGACCTCGAGCTGATAAAAGCTGCACGTAGGGATACCGACTGCCGGCCGGCTCGCAAAACGAATAGATAAACCTCTCAGTTGGAGCTTGCGCCGTTGGCACAACCCAGCGCTTCGTTGTCAACTGCCGAGCCTATGCCAGCCGCGGTAAAGGTGAGGGTGTCGAAGAACGGTTGCCTCCAGGTCCGCCACGAGACTCCGCAGCATTGCGGCCGTGGCTTCTTCTCTTCCAGCCGTAGGTTCCTCCGGTAACGGCGGACCGATGGCGACCTCTCGGCGGTCTCCTTCTCCCCAACACCATAGAGGAAGCACGGGAACACCGTGCAGGCGGGAAAGGCTGAGCATCCCGATGAACCATCTCGTCGGATGTCCCAAGAACCGCTGCTCCATCGAGGCGTGTCCCCACCTTCCGTCAGCGGCCGAGCACACGATTCGGTTCTCTGCAAGAGCCTCCTCTATCCGCCGGATCGCCGCCAGGGACGGACGTCGCGGAAGGTAGATAAAGGAACTGGCGAAACATCGCTCCAGTCGCTCATACCAGGGAGTTAACACCTTCTGCTGCAAGTGACTGGGAGAAAGCGAAGCTGATCCGAGACCTCCGAAGTGTGTTTCCAGGTGAATCTGAACTACGCGAAAACCTTGTGCGGCAAGGGCCTTCTTAGCATGGTTTCGGAAACCGAAGGCGTTGCTCTCCCACAACACG
>JAPXNP010000409.1:0-2749 GCA_033811955.1 Acidobacteriota bacterium | reverse complement strand
ATAACCGATCGGTGCATCCTCGTTCCGGTCGGCGAGGACGACCTTAGGTTCCGCTGGGCGTCGGGTGCGCTCCATTACTGCGTCGCCTGCCGAGATCCCCTACCGTCACTCGACTGCGTACGAAACATTCTCTCAAAACCTGCCGTCGTTTCCTGCACCACCCGTTCCATCGGAAGCCCGCGGATCTCGGCCAACTTCGCGGCGACATATCGCACATAGGCCGGTTCGTTGCGCCTTCCCCGTAACGGCTCCGGAGCCAAATACGGCGAGTCGGTTTCCAACATGATCGACTCCAGGCGAACCTCGACGGCTGTCTCCCGCAAAGATTCCGCCTTTCGAAAGGTCAACATTCCTCCAAAACCAAGCGAAAAGCCGAGCGACAAAGACTCGCGGGCGAACTCGGAAGATCCCGAGAAGCAGTGGACGACGCCCCGCGGCGAACCTGCCCGCCCCCCCTGAACCCTCATCTCTTCCCTTAGGATCGCAGTAGTCTCAGCTTCGGCCTCACGGGAGTGAACGATGACCGGCATTCGCCGCTCTCCCGCCCAAGCCAACTGACACCGAAACACCTCTACCTGCCGGCTGCGGGGACTGAAGTCGTAGTGAAAATCGAGGCCGATCTCGCCCACGGCCACGAAGCGGGGATCCGCCGTCGCCTCTTCTAGAACCACCTCGGTCTCCTCGGTCCAGTAGCGTGCATCGTGCGGATGAACTCCTAAGCCGGCATAGAGGCGAGCATCCCGCTCGAGGAGAGCATAAGCCTGGTCCAAGGTCCTGGTCGGTTCCTCCCCGAGGCACACTATGGTCAAAATCCGACCAACTCCGGCCTCCCACGCGCGCTCCAGGACCTGGGGCAGGTCGTCGGCAAACCGAGGATCGTCCAAGTGGGCATGAGAATCCACCAGCAACGTCATTTCAAACGTGCACCCGGCGGAACCTCTTCTTGAAAGGTAGCCAACACAGGTCTATCACCGACGGTTGCCGCCACGATCATTCCGTTGGATTCCACTCCCATGAGACGCACCGGCTGGAGATTCGCCACCAACACCACCAGACGGCCGGTTAACGATTCCGGAGAATACGCTTCTCCAATCCCGGCCACCACTTGACGCACTTCGTCGCCGATGTCCACCATCAATTTCAGCAGCTTTTTGGACTTCGGAATCCTCTCAGCCGAAATCACCCGTCCAACCCGCATATCAATCTTTGCGAAATCGTCGATCGCAATACGCGGCTTTTCCTCCCCAGTCGGAGCTTCCCCCAAGGAAGATCGTCCTTCGGAAGGGGAGTCCGAAGCGCGGACGACGTCCAGGTCAAGACGGGGATAGACTACGTCGACCTTTCCCAGTCGGGTACCCGGCTTGAGAACGCCCCATTTGAGATCTTCCGGGCCCAGCCGGTCCACTTCGCCACCGATTCCGAGCTGCTCCAGCACGGCTCGAGCACCGCGTCGAAGAACCGGGCTGACCAGCACCGTAATCAACCGTATCGTTTCCGCCGTGTTAAACAAAACGGTATTAAGCCGGGTCCGTTTGGAAGATTCTCGGGCCAACGCCCACGGCTCGTTGGCGACCAGGTAGCGATTCACCGCCGCCACCAACTCCCAGACCGTCTCCAAAGCCCGGTTGATCTGAAGCCGATCAAACTGTTCCTTGTACAACTCGACGGTCTCTCGAGAAAAACGAATGAGCTCGACATCGCCTCCTTCGTCGTCACCCTTTTCGGGAATCACCCCCCCCGAATAATTCTCAATCATCTTTAAGGTGCGATTGACGAGATTTCCGAAGTCGTTGGCCAGATCACTGTTGCAACGATTGACGAACGCCTCCCAGGAAAAGTCGCCATCTCCGCCGATAGGAATCTCCCTCAGAAGAAAATACTTGATGTAATCAGGTGGGAACTTGGACAGCAGATCCCTGGCCGTAATAAAGTTCCCGCGAGATTTGGACATCTTCTCACCCTCGACGGTCCACCAGCCGTTGACCAGGATGTGACGGGGAGGTTCAAGACCGGCCGCCATTAGAAAGGCCGGCCAGTAGACGGCGTGAAAACGCAGGATGTCTTTTCCGATCAGTTGCACATCCGCCGGCCAGCGCTCGGCAAAGGCCGCAGGGTCGGTCCCGAAACCCACACCTGAGAGATAACCCGTAAGGGCGTCAAACCAGACGTAGAAAATGTGTTCCGGATCATCGGGCAAGGGAATACCCCAGCGGAACGACGTCCGACTGATACTAACGTCTCTTAGGCCACTACGGACAAAACTGACGATCTCATTCATGCGCGACACCGGCAAGACAAAATCCGGGTGGCTCTCATAGAAGCGAAGGAGCCGTTCCTGAAACGCCGAGAGCTTAAAGAAGTAGCTCTCCTCCTTCATAAACTCGGTGGGCCTGCCGCAGTCGGGACAGTTCTTTTCGCCTTCGGGAGCGTACGCCTCACAGCTGACACAGTAATTCCCACTGTACTCGCCGAGATAGATGTGCCCCTTTTCCTTAATCCGCCGGGCTAGCTCCGTCACCGCCACCGTATGTCTCGGCTCGGTGGTCCGAATGAACGCATCGAACTTCAGCTCCATCTCCTCCCAGGTCCGCTGAAACTCGGCGGCATACCGGTCTGCCAGTTCCTGGGGCGTCAACCCGGCTTCACGCGCCGCCCGTTCGATCTTTAGACCATGCTCGTCCGTGCCCGTAAGCGCACAAACCGGCAACCGCTGCAGCCGCTTGAATCCGGCGATCGCGTCGGCGATCAC